>NZ_JAGGQN010000059.1:0-15986 GCF_018613275.1 Bacillus sp. ISL-4 | reverse complement strand
ATTATAACATTAGTCTTTACGGTTTATACGACTTTTATCTGGAATCTGTTATTTTTGATTACACAAAAAAAGCTTGCAGATTTAATCCCTAAAAGGGACCTTATCCTAGAAACCGGGATCGGTTCTCAGCATCCCCATTATGAAAGCTTTTGTCCTATTGATAATTCGTTGATCCCATGCCCTTAATTTTTGTTTTTACATGTATGTTTATTTTTGATTTTGCCAGAGTGTTCCCCCATTCTTCTTGTACTTTTTTCCACTCTTGATAAGAGTAGGCTCTTGCATACAGACCAAGCCCTAATGGATCAATTTGAGACTTTTGTATTTTTTGAATTAATTGATTGGTTTCATTCTCAAGCTCATTTGTAATGCTTTTTTCAAGCTTTGCATAATCTTTTCGGACATCGAATGGAAAGAGTTGTTCGGATAGCGAGATTTGTAAATCTACATTTATATCAAATACAAAGCGTCCATTGAACTTTACTTTCTTCTTTACTTTCAAATCTGAAATGGAGAAGCTGATGTATGGTTTGCCCTTACTGGCGGATTCCATAGAAACCGGAATAGTTATGGAATAATCACCTTTTTGTTTACCTTCTAAAACATTTAATAATTGATTTTCTTCAGGTGTTATTGTTATTTTATACTGGCCGGACTGAGCTAGCAGTGCAGAGCCTGTTAGCTCGATTCTTTTTTTCTTTTTGATTTGGGTGATCCACGCCGTTCTCCCTTTGTCCTTCATTTGTCTGTGAAAATCCTGGAGGGTCGTTTCTTTCACAATATTCCTCTTGGCGGCAGCATCAATTAAACTTGTTAAATATAGAGATAGTCGCGGTTTATCTGCTGGTTTATTGAAAATAACATCTGCAACAGATCCATCTACAGCGACAACACGCGCGGTTACTGTATTTTTAGGGTCCCTAAAGAAAGGATCGAGATAGTCAAACCAATCCTTCTTTTTAAGCAGTCGTTTTCCCACCAAAAACACTTGCGTTTTACTTCCTGATGTTAATCCTATTACCCTCGCATCAAATTTTTCTCTTGAATGTCGGAGGGTGTACGATTTAACTTCATACACTTCTTCCTTATCTTTTGCCTCTTTACTAAATATTGGGCTTGACATATACACTAATAAATTATCCTCTTCATCTAAATCGAGGCCTAAAATAAGTGAGACGCTAACTTCCTCTATTGGTGTAGCATCCATACACCCAGAGAGTATCATTACAAGGATTAAAAGACACAATCCTATTTTTCGGCTCATGAAAATCTCCTCCCTGAAAATCTCTCATATCCCCAACTGTAAATCCATAAAAAAACGGGAAACACATATGCTACCGCAATCCCGGCATTCGAAGCCCATTTTTGCAAGGTTGTAACTTGCATCCATGTTGGTTGAACAAAAAATGTGCCCACGACGAGTAAACCTAACAAAACGGGCACATATAAACTATGATCCTGCTTATTCATTAATTGACTGAAACTAAAGACCGTACAGTACATGTACAAGATCCAGGCTCTTGAGGAAAAAAGAATCAAAATATTCAATATAACCACGTCAAGACGCTCAATAAACGGGAATTCAATCACTTTGAGCATACTTAGGACAGGCTGATTAAAATCGGTAATGCTATCGGGACTAAAGAACACAAAACAGCTAATGGTTACAAAGAGATAAAAGAACATCGATAAGGTGTTGGCAATAATAATTCCATGAATGGCATATTGCTTTTTCTTTAAGAAAGGATAAAAGAAAAAGACAAGCTCAAACCCTAGGAACGAATAAATGACCGGCGGCAGGGTAGCTGAAATTGACTTCCAACCAACTTTAAACAATGGAAGCAAATTCAAGAAACTTCCATCTTTTAATGGAAACAAAAGAACTACCGGGAGCCACATCGTCATATAGAAAATCAATTCATTATATCTTCCAATAACACGGAGACCATTCCTGACTATAAATAATACCGGGATTGAAAATAACAATACAATTAAGTAATCAGGTGTATTGGGAAGAAACCATGCTTTTATATAAAGAAAAGTGTTAATAAATATAATCAAAGAAAAGCTTAAAGTGTATCCAAGAATAATAAAAATAGCCACTTTACCCATTGTTTTTCCAAAAAATCGGATAAGAAGATCGTAAAGCGTGTCATTTGGGTACTTCTCAGCCGTTTTCACCATAATAATACTGGCAGCAACGCTTAATATCCAACCAATGATGATGCCCATCCAGCCGTCTGTTCCAGCCTTTTCGGCAACAACTTTAGGAAGCGACAAAAAGCCGACCCCCATTTGGGTCCCAACAATTAAAAAAATATATTGCAGGATGGTGATTTCATTATGAGTGTATTTTTTCATTTTCCTCACCTTATCTTTTAGGCTTTCCCTGACGATTGGATTGAATGGTCCTTACACTTTTTGGTCGTGTAATCATTTTCCATAAAGGAAAACGAATAAATGAGTCCTTCATATCAGCAAACCGGAAAGGAGCTAATGGACTTGCATACGGAGTTCCCAGCGATTCAAGACTAATTAAATGGGCAATCAACGTCATGGCACCAATCATGATTCCGGTAGTTCCAAACATGACTGCTAATAACATCATGGGAAATCGCAGCATTCGGATAGCCGTCCCCATGTCATAACTTGGAATGATAAATGAGCCGATTGCCGTTGCAGAAACGATAATCACCATAATATTGCTTACTATACCTGCCTGAACAGCTGCCTGTCCGATTACAATTCCTCCCACAATTCCAACCGTTTGGCCTATTGGAGCCGGAAGACGAACGCCTGCTTCTCTCATCATTTCAATGGTAACCTCCATCAGGAGTGCTTCTATGATTGGCGGAAAGGGCACAACCACCCGTGATTCGGCTATGGATAAAAAAAGCTTTAAAGGAATGACTTCGTAATTATAGGATATAATGGCTACATATGTTGAAGGTAGAAATAATGTGATCATAAAAGCGAAAAAGCGCAGCAACCGTATCAATGATGCAGCTAACCAGCGTGTGCTGTAATCATCAACACTCTGAAGAAAAGATACTAATGTTACCGGAGCAATTAAAACAGATGGCGAACGATCGACGATAACGACAAATCGACCTTGAAGAATTTGTGAAGCTGCTGCGTCCGGCCTCTCGGTTAATATAAACTGAGGAAACGGGGAATATGGGTTATCTTCAATGAGTTCAGATAGTTCACCAGTATTGATTATCACGTCCATTTGAATTTGTTTGATTCTGTCTTCAAGTTCCTGCAGTACTTCTTCACTAGCAACATCTCCCAAATAAACGATAAAGACCTTTGACTTTCCGCGAACACCGACTGTAAGTTCCTTTATGATCAATTCTCGGTTAGGAATATACCTTCGCAACATTGCTACATTCTGACTTCCGGTCTCTACAAATCCCTGGTGGGCACCTTTCAGTGATGTTTCTAACTTCGGATCTTCAATCGCTCTTTGAGGCCATCCTTTTGTATCCAAAAGAAACGCTTTAGTTTCCCCTTGGATGAATAAGGCGCTGTCACCTGCAAAAAGTGCATTTTCAACGGATTTCCATGAATGGACGTCTTCAACATCCCCTACAGTTGTAGGCAATCCCTTCTTTGGGTCGAAAGAGGATTGCATCATGGCACTTAGAACGTTATTGCTTATTGAATTTTTATCTGTTAAACCATCTACGTATACTAAAGCTGCCTTTGTTCCCTTTCCAGCGAATTCGAAGTGGCGAATCACCAAATCCGGAGCATGGTGAAACATCTGCTGAAGTACTTGTATATTCATCGATAAATCAGGATACAGCGGATAATGATCTATCGAACTAAGTTTTTCTGAATAAACATTTTGGTTTGTTTGCTGATATTTTGAATAACGTTTCCTCTTAAATAAACCGGAGAAAAAAATATGAAACGCCCCCCTTTCTCTCAGATTTATCATTTCTCGCATAAGAAGAAATATACTCTATGCTGTAAAAAAATTAGACTATGACGGAAGCAATTAAAACGTACGCCAGAATTAAAAAAACCGTTTTAATTATCTTTGGAACAAAATGGAGTTTAACTTTAAAATTGTAAATTAAAAACCTAAGAATAAAAAAAGCCTACGATCCTTGCTATTTAAGGAAGTAGGCTTTCTTTTATTTCAGTTATTTTTTGGTTTTTCTCTATTTTTTAAATGGAATTCGGGGTTCTTCGTCTTGATATATGGAATAAGTCGTTCCTGCGCTTTCCATTTCTGAGCATTGTTCATTCCTGCAAGCAAACAGATAGGTTTGTATATCAGTACGGACACTTACTTCAAAATAGTAGGGGAACATTCCACCTTTATTTTTATTCATGTTTGCATCAATAGCAATAATATTCTCTTTTTCTGCTAACTTTTTATACTCTTTACTCTCAACTGTTTTTTCAGCACCATTTCACTTAAAATAGCCTGTTCACTTTCGGACGGTTCATACGCTTTTTCAAAAATAAACCATCTTTCAAATAAAAACAAATTAATCACTATACTGATTATCAATACTGTAACTAAAATCTTATTCTTCATATATCCCCATCCCTATACCTTTGTCTATCTAGATAGTCCCCACGTAATTCATTTAAACGACTTAAACTCTCTTCTTTATTAAAACGATAACCATATTGATCCAATATACGGTAATGGTTACTAATCAAATTTTGTTGCAAACGAAAATCCCCTCTATACTCGACTTCTTTCCACCATATACCACCCATTGTTTTTTCTTTAGGCGTACCACCATTTTTGCAAACAATTAACTGAACAAAATCAACTGGATTGTCACGTTCTGGAAGTATGGATTGATAAGTACACACAACGTCTTGTTAGACTTGCTTATACTATCGTCAAAGATTGGCTAAGAGCAAAAGATTACGTAAGAGGCATATATTAAAGCTTTTAATTCAATGGACCAATTAAAGAATAAAGAAGGGCCGTTTCCTTGGCTTGCAAGTTTGTTATTAACTCAAACTTCGCAGAGTGAAATCGACAAATAAGCCTTGATATAGATGGGGAGGCAGTCGATCCATTCCTGAAGTTGACTTTTGATTAATTTTCGTATTTTTTTGTTTGTCTTTTTTAGGGTATCTTGGTTATGATAACAGAATAATAACAGGAGGGCTGTGGACATGCTGAAAAAAAAGATGAAAATCGAGGTTATTCAAAAAGTATTAGACAATTGGAGGGGGTTCTTTTTACCTTACCAAATGGCATTACATGAATTAGAAAGTGATTTCAAGGTTATTGACTAGAATGGAAAACACAACATGGCTATTCTCCTATTGAACATATGAAAACACGTATGAAAAAGTTAAGTTCTTTGGTGGAGAAAATACAAAGAAAAGAAATTCCTTTAACACAAGAAGCGGTGAGGAATGAAATAAGAGATATTTTGGGAGTTAGAATTGTCACAAGTTTTATTGATGACGTATATATGTTGAAGGAGCATATCGAGCAACGTGAAGACATTCGAATGATACGCGTAAAGGATTATATTCAGGACCCGAAAATGAGCGGATATAAAAGTTTGCACCTGATTGTAGAAACCCAAGTCATCCTATCCAACGAAATAATATGGGTTCCTGCGGAAATACAAATTCGTACTTCCGCTATGGATTTTTGGGCATCCACCGAGCATAAACTAAACTATAAATATCAAGGCGAGACTATACCAGAGGATGCTCAAAAGCAGCTAATTGAGCTTGCCAAAGCTTCTTCCTTAATGGATAAAGAAATGTCAAGATTAAGAACAAAATTACTAGCCAATTAAGCAAACTATCGTGGCACACTTCTTCATTTACAACCTTAAGTCAATCTGACAAATAAAAACACTTAGTCTTAGAATCTAAGGGTTTCATCCTTGTTCCGTCCAAAACGATCCAGTGAATAAATGTAAAGAACATCCCCTTTCCGGATCATTCGTTTTAACAATTGATATTGTTCTCGTTCAAAATTTTTCTCACTTTGTTTATCCATACTTTAACGACGTTAAAAGTAGGTGATTTTATAAAAAAATGCCCCGTTCGCAAAAATGTACTTTTACGAACGACAGGAACAACGCTATGCCTCCCATTTCGGAAATTTTATACTCTAAGAGAATTCCAACCTAAAAAGTCGATCTCCTCTACGTGTACTGACCCCATAAAGTTAGACAGTTTATTTCGTTAGGCAGCCCGTTGGGTATGAGTTCGGTATTGTACCGGGCTCATACCTTTTAATTTACCTTTCTCATATGTCACAGTTTTTGTAAAAAGAGGGAGCAAGACAAAAAATGTATGATTATATAAAGAATCATACTTTTAAAAGGCCGCCAATTGGCGGCCTTCTTATGGCGCTAACGCACCCGTTAGTTCATTAAGAAAAGCGATTCTTATTAAAGAATCGCGCCCGATTGTGGAAGATCATAATTTATAATAATTAGTATCATTATGGGTGCATATTAAATTCACCTTTTTGTTACATAATCAAGTGTTATCGGTAATTTTAAAAAAGTGTTTATAATATGTTGAATTTTTGAGATATTATATAGACCTTAACTAAGAAAATATTGCTTTATGTGTCTTGCAACTTCAATTGGATTATGTTCATTACATGGGGAAAGATGATGTAATTTTGGGAGCATTAATGTTTGTGTTTTTGGAATTGTTCGACTTAATATTCGAATCATTTGGTGTACTGTTTCTGGACTTTTTTCTCCAGAAACTAATAATATATTTGCATTAATGATTTGATAATTGTTGTAAGTGTCTTCTAAGCGTTTTACTTCCTTATGCTCACATAAATTTGCTGGTAATAATTCTTTTATTTTAATCCAATGATCTCCACGTATTACCATACGGAAGATAAATTTTGCGTACCAGTTTGGCATTCTTGTTAAAGGACTATGGCCTGCACCCCTTACAAAACTAGTAAATGCTTCTCTAAAATCTTTTTGGTTTATGGCCTTTTCATATTGTAATATCCAGTCCCAATCTGTTGGTAACGAACCTATAGAAACTCCAGGTTCATAGAGAGCTATTTTGGTAAAGGATTGAAACGTACGTGCAGTTTCTAAAGCTACGAGTCCACCATAGCTGTGTCCAAATACATAAATTGCATCTGTTACTTTTTGTAGCGCTTGAATATCTTCGCATTCTTTGTTAATAGAATACTCACTTCCCTGAGGTCCACTCATCCCTCGTCCTCTTCGATCAATGATGTGTACTGTAAATGAATCCGATAGTTCTTGGGCAAGCTCGCTAAGGTCCCTCCAATCATTTAATGCACCATGGATTAGAATAAAACTGGGTCCTTGACCGATACTTTGATAACTAATGACTGTACCATCTTGTGATGTAAGTGTTGATTGAGTGAATGTATCTATAGGATATGTACTTTTTAAAATGTTTGACATATATAATTTCACTCCTCTGTATACAAGGTTAGATTGAATTTATTATTGCTTACCTTACAATAGATTCGTATCAGTTAAGGAGTATTCCTCTTTATATATTTCATACAAAGCTAGTTAACAATAATTGCATATTTTAGGATGTACGAAAAACGCGAATACCTTGGCTCACAAGATATTAGTGTTTTTTGTATTAATCGTATATTCAGGATTTTATAGAACTTCGATAAACCAACGATTTCGTACTCTCAAGTGCACCTGATGGCTGTATAAAAAATGGGGGTTTATTATGACCTCTTTTTCCATTATCTGGCCCAATTGTTGAACAAAGATCAAACAGCACTATGGAACTAAACTGCCCCGTTAGTTGCATAAAGTTATCAGTCGTTATCTTCCGCCCAAAGGATACCTATATTATTTTTATCTATTACTAAGACTCCTGTATCAAATGTGGAGTCTGTGATAGGTTGCCATCCTCTTAGCCTAAAGAATCCATCATCCTCATCGAAGTCACCATTAGTATAATAAATAGCATTAGATAGAAATTCGTTTAAGAAATAATTGCTTAACATAGTTGCTAAAGGCTTAGTTTCTAATTCAATATCATATGCCATGTCCATTGATAAAATATATTCAAGAATTTTTTTAGAAATACTTTGGTCAATCTGCTTCCAATTTCCTTCTATCCTGTTAGGTTTTAGACCAAGTTCTTTTAAGAATAGTTCTTTTGCAATTTCATTTGTTTTAGTATTTACGAATTGATTCATGTCTTTGAAACTGCAAGTTACACTACCTGAATTTCTTTTGGCTAACAAAATTTCATTAAATTCTTCATGATTCTTAATCATAAAATTAACATCCTTTTATAGTATTTTTATACTTTTTCACGTCTTTCTCATAGCTTAAATCCTAACAAAAAATTCATTAATATTCTTCAACTAACCTCCCTCAATAAACTAAACACAATCTCACGATTGCTCTAGAATTCTTAGGATTTCATAGTCATATCATTAACCGTTATCTATGTAAGCTCGGCATTACTCCTCAAGGATAGGGATTTATCGAAAAAAGTGTATGCTAAACTAGCCAATTATAGGAAAAAATTGGGTTAAGCAATGTTATGATCGCACTTTTGGATATCCACATGTCTCATGGAGGTCAACCCTCCCATGTCTCACAGAGTCGATGCTCCTACATTCCTTCGTTCAACCTTTCCATGAGGTGGATGTCGGTCATGCTGCCCCACAGGATCTAAGTCCTCACGTTAGTTGCTTTGCCGACTAATCCGTGCTTCACTTTTAAATAAATGTTAATTAAATGACCGTGTAACCTTAAAATTCAATGAACTATGCGACTGTTTGATGTACTACAAATGTTGCCATATGAGGGATATCCTTTAACATCTTGTCTTCTTGAAACGTAAATTGTTTTTTACCGATTGAAAACAGAATTCGAATAGGCTTGTTACACAAGGCTATCAGAGATTGCATTTTCTTTAAGGGATTGTGAGAACGTGATGTGTAATAGATATGAAGAGCTTTAAAAGCCTTGTTCTTTGCCACCAGTACCATGGCTGCCCGGAATAAGAGAGCCCTCAATTTCTTTCGTCCCCGTTTGGTAATCTTGGTCTGACCTTTGTGCTTTCCGGATGTGTTTTCTTTTAAACTTAAACCTGCTAATTTCACGATTTGGCGAGGATGTTGATAGTCTCTGAGGTCGCCGACCTCTGCGAAAAACCCTGCTACTGTATCTCGACCGATTCCTGACACCTCTAACATCTGTGTGACACCTGGGATATGGTCTAATAACTGATCTAATTGATGATCTAATTCTTCGAATTTCACTTGAATAAAATCATACTTGTCTAGTAAAGCTCTCAACTCTAATTTTGCCATAGCTGCCCCTTGACGAATACCAATTGAACGATTGGCTGCTTCTTTGAGTGCTCGTATCTTCTTTAAGCCTATACTGCGTTTTACCACTTGTCTTAAGGAAAGTAAGAGCTCTTCATCCGTATAATTTACAAGTTGATGTGGCAAGGCTTCTAGCTTTAGAAAATGAATAGCTGCCTTGCCTTCCCAACTTTTGAACACCGTCAAAAATTCGGGAAAGTAACGATCAAGCCAGTTATGAACTTGTCCCTGAACGACCTGTAAGTCAACGTTGAGAAGATCGCGAAGTTTTTTGGCCACTCGGAGTTCTGCATAAATTCCTTGTGGAATTGTTTGGTTCGGCGTATCTTCCGTCTTTGACTAATTGTGCGATGACTTTTGCATCTTTCACGTCATTCTTAGTAGGTGAATTATCGTCTAATTCTTTACTTCGTTTAACATGTAGTGGATTGACAGATACGAACTTAATATTATTCTCTTTTAGAAGATGAGCTAGATTTAACCAGTAGTGACCGGTTGGCTCCATGCCTACAATCACTTTATTTAACTTACACTCTTTAACAAGTTGGTTAATCCAATCTAGAAACGAATGAAATCCTGCTTTCGTATTTTCAAAGAAACACGTTTTACCCAGTTCCAATCCTCTAAAATCCTGTGCTCTCGCTACATGACTGTGCTTGGCTATATCTACTCCGACAATTAAGGTTTCAGAAGTAACTTGAGAGATTTTATGATTTTGGTTATAATTCATTGTGAGACCTCCAAAAGATGTATTTGTCCTTTTTAGCTGGCCAGCTCAGGACACATTCATCTTATCAAGAGGTCTTTTTTCATTCAAATCTCATTTTCAGTTATTACAGGAATGCTGCCCCGTTAGTTCAATAAAGAAAAAGCTTATGTAAAAGCATTATCTGAGGGATACTTCTTAACCCTGGTAATATTTATGCTCAAGAATCGGAACGTTATCTACTTATATCCTATGCGTATGCCTCATTAACAGATCTTAAAAAGGGAATACATGAAATTGGTTAAATCATTCGTGAATTAGCAAAGAGTTAATAAAAACCCTCATCCAAAAGAGAATTGGTTGAGGACTTTTGTCACCCTATCTTTTCTTGCTGCTGTACTAGGTATGGATGAATGGGAACATAAACCACTAATTCCATAAGATTCATCAATGTTAACTTACTTATTCAAATTCGCTGAAGAATTTCTTTTTAATATCATTCCACTCCTCTTGTATAATACTAAAATAAACATCGTCTCTTTTATTTCCATTTTGATCTATGTAATTGCTACGAAAGATCCCTTCTTGCTTAGCTCCAAGTTTTAGAATTGCTTTCTGAGACCTAATATTGTCTATATCTGCACTAAATTGAACTCTGTTAAAGTTCATATTTTCAAAAGCATATTTTAATAATTCATATTTACAAGCTTTGTTTATTCCTGTTCCCTGAAATTTTGTCCCATACCAAGTCCAACCTATTTCTAATCTCTTATTATGAAAATTTATATTCCCAAGTCTTGTGCTACCTACAATTTTTTTTGTTTCTTTATCAATAATAATAAATGGATATGACTTTCCCTCTAACTTTTCATTTAAAGTTGAATGTATATAATCATCTAACTCCTCTTCTGTACGAATAAATAAACCCATGTATGTCCATAGAGACTCATCAAAAGCAACCTCTTTTAGAGGTTCTTTATACTCTAAGGTAAAAGGAACAAGTAATACTTTTGAATTTTCTAAAATAATTTCATTCTAAAAAAAACTATTCACTATTAAATCACTTCCTACAGGTATTTTATTCCAATATAGAATACTAAACACTATTTTATATTACATATTGTGTTAAATACATAGATATATTAAGCTTATTTTGTTAAATACTTTATTATTTATTTTAATTTCACAATTTTTCTTAAAAATATAATGTCAAAGGACGATGCTACCTTGGATGATATTGATTAAAGTATTTTAATTCTACTTCAAGAAAATGCTCGAATATCTATGACAGAACTAGGAAAAAAAGTTGGACTTTCAACTCCTGCTGTAAATGAAAGGGTAAAAAAGCTTGAAGATAAAGGGGTAATAAAAGGATATAGAGCTATTATCGATACTGAAAAGCTAAATAAAGGTGTAACTGCCTTTATTTTATTTGATACGAAACAAGGAAAATCATTTAGGGATTTCTGTAAAAAAAATCATAACGTAGTTGAATGTCATCGATTAGCAGGACAGTTTAGTTATTTAGTAAAAATCGTAACGGAATCAGTTCAATCTCTTGAAGAATTTATTGATTCGTCATTAGCTTATGGAGAACCTTCTACGTTAATTAAATTATCTTCGGTGGTAGAATATAGACCTTTTAGTTAAGTTTAATAAAATGGTAAAAGGGTACCGCCAATATTTTAGATGTAGAGTAGACATCAATTAAGCCAAGTTTTCTCCTTAAAGTAGGAAAACTCGGCTTAATTGATGTCGAATAATGCTTAGCGTATGTTTTCCACGTTTTTCTACCGGGACCCCTTATATGTAAAACCTTAGTTACCTCAGCATTCTAGGGTCCTATATAATTGATCTAGAAATATTCTAGTTGTAAACCTACTCCCACTTCCTCAATATCAGCAACTGTGGATAGAGCTATCTTAGAATGTAAATCTGTACAATGAGAAGCGTGAAGCTTATTGGGTCTAAGTTCTTTTATATACTTTACAGTGTTCTCTAATTGAAAATTGGATGGATTCAATAAGTGAAATCCTCCTATGATATCTACTATTCTTTCTTCCTCACATACTTCTTTAGCATATTCAATAATGTTACATATTCCAGAATGAGCACATCCTACCATAATAACTAGCCCTTCAGATGATTTATATACTAATGCAGTATCATCAAAAATATAATCGTCAAATTCTTCTTTTGTAGTGGTAACTTTTCCAATAACTTCTTTACCTTCAAAATCAAATTTTCTCTTAATTTCACCTAAAAACACTAATTTATCAGTCAGCCACAATGGTTGTTTAGATAAGTGAATAGGGAAATGTCTGCTTAATTTATTGTAAGATAAGATACTTCCTATCTCACCTACTGAATCCAGTAATTTGCTTTCAAAAACTAAAGGATGACCAATGATTGTAGGCGTATTATGTATTATGAGCTCACCTTTTGCTTCCATATGCAACCTAATTAAATGCGTGACTCCCCATGTATGATCGACATGTCCGTGTGATAAAGCAACCCAATCTAAGTCCCTTAGATCAATTCTCATTTTCTCTGCATTTTTTATAAAAGCATCAGAGTATCCAGTATCAAATAAAATCCGTTTATTATCCTCTTCAATAAAAAAAGAAAGTGCTGGTTCTCCGAAGAAGTAGCGATCAATCAATGTATTATTATCTACAAGTATTGATAATTTCATATAATATCCACCTTTTTTCTAGTTCTATCTATTATAACCAAGGTAAGGTATTTTTGTTAATTTACTAAAATGTAACTTTGAAACAAAGTTCGATAAAATAATCCAAGAAACCTTGATAAATGGATAATTAAAAGAGCATGTTTTGAAAAAAGATTAATCAAAACATGCCCTTATACTATTTAATTGGATTATTCTTTTATAAAAAAGATTGATCATTTTTGTGTTCCTTAATCAACTAAAGCACCCGATAATCTTTCACGATCTGAAGAGAAGCTGCCAATATGACAGCTCCGTCCCGTTCTTTAATTCTTGCATCGAGGGTTGAATAAAAGTGGGCTTATATGTGATTTGTTAATCTCTTTTCCATCAGTTCTGCCATTTGTTTCGAATTTGGATTTCCTTCATTTTGTAATTCATCAATGATGTTAATATAATCCGTTTCATTTCGGTTCTGACTTAATTTATATGCAGCCTGAATTTCTCTCACCTTAATCTTAAATCCAGCTATACCTTTCAGTTCACTTTCTAAGAGATGAGGAGAAAGTTTATCCCATAAAACAGGATTTTCACGATTTTCTTCATATTTTTCCAGCATTATTGTTAATTCTTCTATTAATTCATCTTTCTCTAAAATGCTTGCTTTACCATATACATGGACGGCTTGATAATTCCATGTTGGAACTTCTTCATGCCCATACCAAGAAGAAGAAATGTAAGCGTTCGGTCCCTGAAACATTACAAGCACATCTTCACAGGTTTCAAATGTTCTCCACTGAAGATTTCCATAAGCCAAATGCCCCGTAATATAGTAATCATCACCTTTTTTATTTAACCCCAAAGGCAAATGAGTGGCAATTGGTTTCCCTTGTTCTGTTGTGACAATCGTGCCAAAAGAGTTTTTTTGAACAAAATCCCAAATTTCATCAACCTTTTTGACCTTATAGTATTTTGGAATATACATAATAATCCACCTTTCAACAAAAGTTATTTGAGTGTTTTGGTCATTATAATGTCAATTTGTTCTTCATCACCCATATAAAAAGAGTGGGCTCCAGTTTGAACAAACCCCAGTTTCTTATAAAAAGCAATAGCGTTTTCATTTTTTTCCCATACACCTAGCCAGATTTTCTTTTTATTGCGTTCCATCGCAATTTCTATAGCTTTATTTAGCAGATATTTACCAAGCCCATGTTTTTGAAATTTGTTCTTTATATAAATCCTCTCGATTTCAAGTGATTCATCACCCATTTCTTCAGTCTGAGCATCATTGGTATTGACCTTTAAATATCCAGCGACTTGATTATTAAAATAAACAAAAAATAATTGCGAAGAAATATTGGATAATTCTTTTTCTAATTGTTTTAAGTTAAATGCCCTTTCCAAATAGTTATTCATATTTTCAGGTGTATTCTGATGCTTAAATGTCTCATTAAATGTTTCATAACTAATTTCTTGAAGTTTGCGTGAATCTTCATGGGTACACTTTTTAATATTTTTAGTCATATATGTCACTCCTTTATATAATCAATAATTTCTCTTGTTTCCCTTTTTTACAAATTCCCAGTCTTTTTCTATATTTTTTCTAACCCTTTGAAGAAGAGTAAAAATGGTTTCTACTTCTCTTTCGGAAAATCCCTCTAATGCAACGATATTGGAATAATCATTTTCTCTTTTTATAAAAGGATAAACATTTTTCCCATTCTCTGTTGGAAAGAGTTTTTTAATTTTTTTGTTATGTTTATCTTCTTTCTTTTCAATAAATCCATTAATTTCAAGTTTTTTTATAGCACGAGCTGCTGTTGTTCGATCTACTTTTATCATCTCAGCTAACTTTTCTTGAAAGATTCCTGGGTTTTCACATATTCGCACAAGGTACAAATACTGCCCTTTTGTAAGGTCATATTCTTTAAATTCTATATTACTTATAGAATCTAATTCCCTTGCTATTATTCCAATTTCACGAAGAATTTCCTTCATAATTAACTCCTTAGTACACTTTTTGTTGCAAATACAATAAAAATGACATATATTAAATTTAACCTAACTTTGTTGCATTTGCAATAAAAAAATAATGATAAAGAGGTCGAGTAAAGTGAAATATGTTTTTTATGTATTAGGAATTTTAATATTAACCCTTGGTATTTCTTTCACTATACAATCAGACCTCGGAACTTCACCTTTTGATGCACTATTGGTAGGACTGTCTATAAATGTGGGGCTTACTGTCGGAAGTTGGGAAATAATAATAGCGTTAATATTGATATTTTGTAATTCATTTTTAAAAAGACAAAGACCAGAAGTTTTGGGGTCGTTAACAGCATTTATAACGGGTATTGGTATTGATATGTGGCTTTTTTTATTGCACAATTTGATAACACCTGAACTATGGTACAGCAAAGTTGTTTGTTTTTTAATCGGCTTAGTTCTTGTAGGATTAGGAACTGCAACATATTTACACACAAATTTTGCACCGATTCCAGTTGACCGATTAACAATAATCATACAAGAACTAACTAGAACAAATATATTTCTCTCGAGAACATTCATTTACCTCGTATTCTTGATAATGGAAATGATTTCCAACTGACCAATTGGCATTGGAACTTTATTAACAGTTTGTATAGGCGGGCTCATACTTAATTACTTTATGCCAATTACTAAAAAGGTATTAGACAGGATACTAACACACTCTAGTACATCACCTAATAATGATACTGATAAAAACCATTCCATATAGAATGGTTTTTGTTTTTCTTAATGAACTCCCTCAGTTTGATGCGAATATCTCTCGAATGCTCACTTATTCGCAGGATTTCATAACCCTTGTAATTGGACTTACAGGTAAATGAAATGAGTTCAGATCAGTTAGGCTTCGTGAAGGCATAGTTAAATAAAGGAGTCAGCTACCACTCCATATTTTACCATATAATGTACATCTCCACGCCGTCCCTGGAGGCTTTCCCTCCCATGTCTCAACGGGTCAATTGCCCTCTCATTCCTTCGTCATGCCTATCCAAGGGGTGGAGGCCAGTTATGCTAACCTGATGGGTCACAGTGCCCTTTTGTTCAAGAAACCTGGTACTCCGTACATATTTGAAATCCTACGAATAAGACAACATTCAAAATGATAGTTAACTATTTTAAATAATACATTTTATATACTTAATGTTTTATTTCTATGCTGCTAAAGGGATTGATACTTGGACCTTATTTGGACAATAAGACTCGTTCCGTCGTGCTATTCCTACAAAAATCCT
>NZ_JAGGQN010000005.1:0-78922 GCF_018613275.1 Bacillus sp. ISL-4 | reverse complement strand
GTTTTGAAGGAATGAAAATTCTTCAAAAATGAATATAGTCTGGCAATGATGGCGAAGAGGTCACACCCGTTCCCATTCCGAACACGGAAGTTAAGTTCTTCAGCGCCGATGGTAGTTGGGGGTTTCCCCCTGTGAGAGTAGGACGTTGCCAGGCTATTCATTTAAATCTTTAAATGGGTTTTAGGAAACATTATATTATTCCGCAGTAGCTCAGTGGTAGAGCATTCGGCTGTTAACCGAACGGTCGTAGGTTCGAGTCCTACCTGCGGAGCCATATGCTTCCATAGCTCAGTAGGTAGAGCACTTCCATGGTAAGGAAGAGGTCAGCGGTTCGAATCCGCTTGGGAGCTTCCCAAGCTATCTATGAACACAAAAAAAGTTCGGCCCGTTGGTCAAGCGGTTAAGACACCGCCCTTTCACGGCGGTAACACGGGTTCGAATCCCGTACGGGTCACCATTTAATTCGGAGGATTAGCTCAGCTGGGAGAGCATCTGCCTTACAAGCAGAGGGTCGGCGGTTCGATCCCGTCATCCTCCACCATTTTATTCTTTACTTGCCGGTGTAGCTCAACTGGTAGAGCAACTGACTTGTAATCAGTAGGTTGGGGGTTCAAGTCCTCTTGCCGGCACCATTTACAACCATATATTGCGGAGGGGTAGCGAAGTGGCTAAACGCGGCGGACTGTAAATCCGCTCCTTCGGGTTCGGCAGTTCGAATCTGCCCCCCTCCACCATTTTAATAAAATCCTGTGGATTAGTTATATATTCTTCGTCTTGGGGAAATATATGATTACCACCTTTTTATTTTGTTGAACATTAAACATTACATATCATACTATTGGGCTATAGCCAAGCGGTAAGGCAACGGATTTTGATTCCGTCATGCGAAGGTTCGATCCCTTCTAGCCCAGCCATTTGCGGAAGTAGTTCAGTGGTAGAATACAACCTTGCCAAGGTTGGGGTCGCGGGTTCGAATCCCGTCTTCCGCTTAATAAATTTTAAAACCCTTAGGGGCCTTAGCTCAGCTGGGAGAGCGCCTGCCTTGCACGCAGGAGGTCAGCGGTTCGATCCCGCTAGGCTCCACCATCAACTACATACACCAAAACTTACGTCTTAAGCCAAAAATGGTTTAAGACTTTTTTTTGTTTAAGACATAATTGGGTAAACTAATCCCCAGAAAGATATTATTTCACAAAAAACATATGTGATAGAAACGTGCATCTTTATACATGGAAATGTCGAGTTGAACCAATCGGTATATACGATATAAAATGATGGAAAGGGGGAATTGTATGTCTATTCAGAAAATTTCCGTCATCGGGTTGCCTATGGACCTCGGTCAAGCAAGGCGAGGGGTGGATATGGGACCTAGTGCCATTCGCTGCGCAGAGATTGTCGAGCGTCTTGAAAAGTTGAATATAGAAGTAGAGGATTTAGGGGATATAATTGTAGGCCGCCCTGAAAATGCAGATGAGCCTGGGACAAATCTAAAAAACTTACAGCTTGTAGCGAAGGGTAACTCTCTGTTAGCTACAAGAGTTGATGAAATAATAGAAGGGGGTTCCTTTCCGCTTGTATTGGGGGGAGACCATTCCATAGCTATAGGTACACTGGCAGGAGTCGCGAAGCACTATGAAAACGTGGGTGTGATTTGGTACGACGCACATGGGGATTTAAATACGGAAGATACTTCACCATCAGGGAATATACACGGCATGCCCCTAGCTGTCAGTATTGGGCTTGGACATCCGGACCTAATCAATATCCATGGTTTTGCTCCAAAAGTGAAACCGGAAAATATCGTAATAATTGGAGCAAGGTCATTGGATGAAGGGGAAAAGGAGCTTATCCGTGAGAAAGGGATTAAAGTATTCACGATGCATGAGATCGACCGCATGGGAATGGCACGGGTCATGGAAGAATGCATTGATTATTTAAGGGAGAGAACGGATGGCGTCCACCTTTCATTGGATTTGGATGGAGTCGACCCAGCAGATGCACCCGGAGTGGGGACACCGGTGATTGGTGGTATAAGTTATCGGGAAAGTCATTTGGCCATGGAAATGCTTGCGGAATCCAACTTGATTACATCAGCTGAATTCGTTGAAGTGAATCCCGTTTTAGATGAACGAAATAAGACGGCGATCGTGGCCGTGGCCCTAATGGGTTCGTTATTTGGAGAAAAATTATTATAACTGAAAAAATAAAAGAAACAGTAACCGGCTTGTAATGGGTTACTGTTTTTTATATGCTAGAAGACGTAGGTTTATTTACTAGGGTGTATGTAACAGGAACATATCTATAGATAAATGGTTGCAATCGTATATCCATATTCACTTGAGGGCACGTCTGTCAGTGAGGTCTCCATTTTTAGTTAAATGGATGTATTGGATGATTAAAGAATCCAGTTTGCTGCTTACTTCAACAACTTCATTATCCACCATCGAAGAACGGGAAGCCAAAAACATCATTTTCTGTCTGTATTGTTCAATATGGTCTAAAATTTGTTCTGCAGTCATATAGAGAATCACTCCCTTGGATTTTACAATTTCTTACTATATAGCCCTGTTTTTTTTTTCTTAAACATAAAATGTAAAACTTTGTTAAAATTAATGTATTAAATTTTTGAAACCTTTTAGCTTACGGTTCGTAGTAATCGTATAGCCGCATGAGCGGGGGTAATACCGGAAAATGGATGCACTCATTAAAGAGAGAATTAATCAAGTATTAAAGGGAGACCATAATGCATTTGGGGAAATTGTCGAAATATACAAGGACAAAGTGTTCCAAATATGTTTCAGGATGCTCGGAAACAGGCAAGAAGCAGAAGATTTGGCACAAGAGGCCTTTGTAAGGGCCTACGTTAATATTCGAAGTTTCAATATACAAATGAAATTTTCTACATGGTTATACCGGATTGCGACCAATCTTTGTATTGACCGGCTTCGCAAGAAAAAACCGGATTACTATTTAGATGCAGAGGTTGCAGGAACAGAGGGATTGAATATGTATTCCCAAATTGCATCGGATATGGCGAAACCCGAGGAAGAGGTTGAATCTTTAGAACTACAGGAAACCATTCAAGTGGAAATAATGAAATTGCCCGAGAAATACCGATCGGTAATCGTATTGAAGTATATTGAAGAGTTATCTCTAAAGGAAATCAGTGAAATACTCGATTTGCCGGTCGGTACGGTTAAGACGAGGATACATCGCGGTCGGGAAGCCTTGCGTAAACAACTACGCCATTTATAAAAAGAAGGTGAGAAAAATGAACTGCCATGAGGAAATCATTGAATATATGCATGATTATTTAGATGAGGACATCAAACCGGAGCATAAAGAAGTTTTACGGGAGCACTTGCATAACTGTGCTGAATGCCGGGATTACTTTCATGAAATGAAAAAGGCGGTCGCTCTTGTACAAAGCACTTCCCATATAAAGGCCCCGGATGACTTTACAGCAAAGGTTATGGCTCAATTGCCAAAGGAAACGAAAACAACAGGTGCCAAACGTTGGTTCAAAAGCCATCCCTTCATGACAGCGGCAGCGATGTTCATCATATTGATGACAGGATCTGTTTTTTCCACTTATAATCAGGACGAACATTTTTCAGTATCAAAGCAGCCTAACTTAGTGGTCGAAGGTGAAACGGTGATTGTGCCTGAAGGTGAGACAATCAAGGGAAATGTGGTAGTTCAAAATGGTAACATTCAAATAGATGGTGAAGTAGAGGGAGATGTGACAGTCATAAATGGGCATAAATATATGTCAAAAGCAGGGAATGTGACTGGAAGCATCCATGTTATTGACCAAGCTTTTGAGTGGATGTGGTATAAAGTAAAGGATACTGCAACCTCGTTGGTTCCTGCTAAAGAGGAGAAAAAGGAATAAGGAATAAAGCTGGGAGGGGCACCGTTTTTTCATTTACGGTGACTTCGCTCAGCTTTATTTTTTAAAGGGAAGGGAATTCTTTTTCATGATTCATTTTTCCTATGTAAATTTCTCACACTAGTTTTTAGATGTATCATTTAAAAAATGGTATACTATTAAGGTTATCGTATAAAGATTGTAATTTGTATTTGGAGTAATACTGACTGGAGGAAACAACATGTCTTTAACCAACTTGACTGTTTGGGACTATGTAGTAAATGTCATTGATATTCTCCTTGTATGGTTTGTGATATATAAATTGTTAACTATTATTCGGGGCACGAAGGCTATTCAGCTGCTAAAAGGAATTTTTGTAATTGTCATTGTAAAAAGCTTAAGCAACCTGTTTGGTTTCAATACACTCGGATGGTTAATGGCACAAGTCATGAATTGGGGAGTATTGGCGATTCTCGTCATTTTTCAACCTGAACTGAGAAGGGCACTTGAACAATTAGGACGCGGGAAGCTCTTTGCAAGGGGCACCGTTCCGGAAGAGAATCAGCAAGAGCGGTTAGTCGAAGAAATCCTAAAGGCGTCCACCTATATGGCAAAAAGGCGGATCGGAGCCTTGATAACGATAGAAAAAGGTACGGAGCTAGGGGATTATGTTGAAACGGGGATACCGCTAAAATCCTATATTTCTTCAGAACTGCTCATTAATATCTTTATCCCTAATACGCCGCTCCATGATGGTGCAGTTATTCTACAAAATAACCAGGTAGCAGCTGCAGCTTGCTATTTGCCATTATCAGAGAGTCCATTCATATCAAAGGAACTTGGCACACGGCATAGGGCAGCCATAGGCATGAGTGAAGTTACGGATAGTCTTACGATTGTCGTTTCAGAAGAAACGGGAGGGATATCCGTCACTAAAAACGGGGAACTTTACCGGGATTTGAATCAAGAATCATTTAGGGCCATGCTTACAAGTGAACTGGTAGTGGAAAACATCAAATCAACTTCCTCAAGCATCTTTAACTGGAGGGGGAAAAAGAATGGATAAATTCACCAATAGCGCTTGGTTTATGAGAATCGTAGCTTTTGCCTTGGCGGCACTTTTGTTCATTTCCATTAACTTCGAAATGGAGTCGGATAAAAAATCCCTTGGTTTATCGACCGCCCCTGAAATCAGTACGGAGACAATCGAAAATGTACCGGTTGAAGTGTACTATGACCGTGAGAATCTAGTGGTGAGCGGAGTGCCGGAGACGGTTGATGTTACTCTAAAGGGAGCAAAAAGCTTATTGATAAATGCAAAAAACCAAAGGGACTTTAAAGTGTATGTAGACCTTTCCGATCCTGCAATCTCAATGGGGGACAGAACCGTCACATTTAAAATAAGTGATTTGAATGAAAAGTTAGTGGCGACGATCGATCCGGAATATGCGGAAGTCAACGTTCAGGAACGGGTGACGAAGGAATTCTCCGTTGAGGCCGAGTACAATAGCTCTTTACTTGAAGAGGGATATACCGCTGGTCAGCCAACAGTCAGCCCGAAAACTGTCAAAATAACGGGTGCTAAAGATGCGATTGAACAAATTTCCTATGTAAAGGCAAACCTTGAAATAAGTAAGGGACTTAACGAAACGGTGAACGGCAAGGCAACCGTTAAAGCCCTGGACAGGGACTTGAACAAACTGGATGTGACGATCGAGCCATCTACTGTTTCAGTTTCCTTAGAAGTGAGCATTCCTTCCAAGACGGTGTCGATAGTACCGAAGCAAACTGGCAAGGCAAAGGATGGCATCAGTATCACGAGTATAAGTGTCGACCCAAAAGAGGTCACCTTATTTGGTTCGGAAACGAGCCTGGAGAAAATAGATGAAGTAGTTCTTCCTGTAAATATCTCGAAAATTGATGGTGATACAGAACTGGAACTTGATCTTGATAAACCGGAAAGTGTACAAAAAATGTCCTTGGGTAAGGCAAAGGTCAAGATTCGTACAGAGAAAGTTGATGTCGATGAAGAGAAAGCAGAGCCGGTCGTAGAAGAGGAAGAACCAGAAACAGAACAAAAACAAGAAGAACAAGTAGTCGAAGAAGAAACAGAAGAAGATGAACCGGCTGCCATTGAGTCAAAAACTTTCAACAATATACAAATAGTGCCTGTGGGCATACAGGATGACCAAAATGCCGAATTGGAATCCGATGTAACTAGCATCACTTTGCTTGGTGAGGCGGATGATTTGAAGAAAATAACTAAAGACGACATTAATCTTACAGTAGATGTGAGTAATTTAGATGAAGGTACGCATGATGTGGATTTGGCGGTAACAGTGCCTGAGGGAGTGGAATGGGAACTGGATTCTAAAACGGTTTCGGTCACCATCACACAAAAAGACGAAGAGACATGACCTTCCTTTAACATCATCATTAAATTCAGTAACGATTCGAAGAAGGAGCGATAAAGATGGGTAAATATTTTGGAACAGACGGAGTCAGGGGTATAGCGAATAGCGAATTAACACCGGAGTTGGCATTTAAACTAGGCCGTTTTGGTGGCTACGTGCTTACTAGAAATACAGAGAAACCCAAAGTGCTGATAGGACGCGATACTCGAATTTCAGGTGAAATGCTGGAAGGTGCGCTTGTTGCCGGTCTTTTATCCATTGGGGCTGAAGTGATGCGACTCGGTGTCATTTCGACACCGGGAGTTGCCTATTTAACAAAGGCCTTAAGTGCTGAAGCAGGTGTCATGATTTCCGCTTCGCATAATCCGGTAGCGGATAATGGGATTAAATTCTTTGGACCGGATGGGTTTAAGTTATCCGATGATCAAGAAGCGGAAATTGAAACACTATTAGATATGGAAAAGGATGAACTTCCACGCCCTGTAGGCGGAGATTTAGGCCATTTGAACGATTATTTCGAAGGAGGGCAAAAGTATCTCCAGTACTTGAAACAATCAGTGGATGAAGATTTTACAGGCATTCATGTTGCTCTTGATTGTGCACATGGGGCGACATCTGCCTTGGCCATGCATTTGTTTGCAGATCTTGATGCAGACATCTCTACGATGGGGGCATCGCCCAATGGCTTGAACATTAATGATAAGGTAGGTTCCACCCACCCTGAGGCACTTGCTGAATTCTTAAAGGAAAAAGGTGCGGATGTCGGACTTGCATTCGATGGTGACGGAGACCGCGTCATTGCGATAGATGAAAAAGGAAATATAGTGGACGGCGACCAAATCATGTATATCTGTGCGAAATACTTGAAAGAAAATAACCGCCTGAAACAGGGAACAGTGGTTTCTACGATCATGAGCAACCTTGGTTTTTATAAAGGTCTTGAAGAGCATGGTATACAAAGCGCCCAGACGGCAGTGGGGGATCGCTATGTGGTCGAGGAGATGCGAAAAGGCGGCTATAACCTAGGCGGCGAACAATCCGGACATATCATCTTCCTGGACTATAACACGACAGGCGATGGCTTATTGACGGGCCTGCAGCTTGTGAACATCATGAGTGACACCCAAAAAACCTTATCTGAGCTCGCTGGCGAGATGAAGAAATATCCACAAACGCTGGTCAATGTCAGAGTTACCGATAAACATGCTGTAACCGATAATGAAAAGGTACAGGAAGTCATCAAGGCAGTCGAAGGGGAAATGGACGGAAACGGTCGTATTTTGGTGAGACCATCCGGTACTGAACCGCTAGTCCGTGTTATGGCTGAAGCACCGACAGCTGAGGAATGCACTAATTATGTAGATCGCATCGTCGCAGTTGTAAGAGCGGAAATGGGTATGAACGAATAACTAATCCTATGCATAAAAGGAACGAAATTTCCTTTTATGCATATTTTTATAAAGAAGTTCTTTTTTATAGGTCTAGGTAATAAAGAATTGACCTATGTCCCTTGTTTAAGGTATGATTATCCTGATTTACAACTCATTTTCTGAAAAGGGTTGTGTTAAAAAGGAGGGTAGGCAAGGAGAAACGGATTCACAAAAGCGCCTGAACTAAGTCTGGACGAGAAATGGCTTAGTTGACGAGGAGGAGGTTTATCGAATGATCGGCGGATACCTCCCGGCTGAAGTGCACAGCCGCAGTAATTCCAATCTTAAAACAGTAGGGCAACTTACTGCACAAAGGGTTGGAAATGCACAAAGGGAAAAAGTGCTTTAAGGCATTTCCTTTATAAAAATATATATCAGAGATGAGGGGGCAGGGATGCCCCCGTGCATTCCTGTTCCCTCGAATCGGTTGGAGGAGCAGAAATTATGTGTGGAATTGTTGGATATATTGGACTTAACGATGCAAAGGAAATTTTATTAAAAGGTCTTGAAAAACTTGAATATCGCGGTTATGACTCTTCAGGGATTGCTGTGAGAAATGAAGCAGGCGTTACAATCTTTAAGGAAAAGGGAAGAATCGCGGACTTACGCGGAGCCGTTGATGAAAATACTATGGCACATACTGGAATAGGACATACGCGCTGGGCCACCCATGGTGTGCCAAGCCGTGAAAATGCCCATCCTCACCAAAGTAATTCAGGTAGATTGACTTTAGTTCATAATGGGGTCATTGAAAACTATGCGATTCTAAAACGTGAATATTTGAAGGATGTTGCCTTTAAAAGTGAAACGGATACGGAAGTCATCGTTCAACTCATAGAGAAGTTCGTAAACGAGGGCATGGAAGTGGAAGAGGCGTTCCGTCAAACACTCACTCTTTTGGAGGGTTCATATGCCATTGGCCTATTGGATGCTGAAAATGATGAAACCATCTTAGTCGCAAAAAACAAAAGCCCGCTGCTAATCGGTGTCGGAAAAGACTTTAACGTTGTCGCTTCGGATGCAATGGCCATGTTGCAAGTCACAGATCAATTCCTTGAACTGATGGATAAGGAAATGGTTATCGTGACAAAAGAAAAGGTAACGATCAAGAACCTTTCCAACGAAGAAGTCATGCGTGCTCCATACACTGCTGAACTGGATGCGAGTGATATTGAAAAAGGTACGTATCCGCACTATATGCTTAAAGAAGTCGACGAGCAGCCAGCTGTCATACGTAAAATCATTCAAGCATACCAAAATGAAGAAGGTAAACTTGCAATCGATTATAGCATTACTGAAGCCGTAAGTGAGGCTGACCGTATTTATATCATCGCTTGCGGAACCAGCTATCATGCAGGGTTGATTGGTAAGCAATTCATCGAAAAAATGACTGAAATTCCAGTTGAGGTCCATGTGGCATCGGAATTCACTTACAATATGCCGTTATTATCGAAAAAACCGCTATTCATCTTCATTTCACAAAGTGGTGAAACTGCAGATAGCCGTGCCGTGTTAGTGTCCATCAAAGCGCTTGGACATAAAGCCCTGACCATCACGAACGTACCTGGCTCTACATTGTCACGTGAAGCGGATTATACGCTCTTGCTGCATGCTGGCCCTGAAATTGCCGTTGCCTCTACAAAGGCCTACACAGCTCAAGTGGCAGTCTTATCGATCTTAGCGAATGTAACTGGCCAATTCCGTAACATGGAGTATGATTTCGACCTTGTAAAAGAGCTTGGAATCGTTGCGACAGCAATGGAAGCCCTATGTGATTCGAAAGAAGAGATGGAAGACATTGCCCGTGAATATTTGTCCGTTACGAGAAACTGCTTCTTCATCGGCCGTTCCCTTGATTACTATGTTGTGCTTGAAGGGGCCCTTAAGCTGAAGGAGATTTCATACATCCAGGCGGAAGGGTTTGCTGGCGGAGAGCTTAAACATGGAACGATCGCCTTGATTGAAGAAGGTACACCTGTCATAGCCCTTGCTACGCAAGCGGGTGTCAACCTAAGCATCCGTGGTAATGTAAAGGAAGTGGTTGCCCGAGGCGCCAACCCTTGCATCATTTCCATGAAGGGGCTTGAAGAAGAGGATGACCGTTTCGTCATCCCGGAAGTGAATGAACTATTAACACCCCTTATCTCTGTTATCCCGCTGCAGCTCATTGCTTACTACGCAGCCTTGCACCGCGAATGTGACGTGGATAAACCGCGTAATCTTGCGAAAAGTGTAACGGTTGAGTAAGTAGGAATGAATGCAATGTATGTTTTAGATTTAAAATAAAGTTTTACTGTTTATAAAAAGTTGCGAAGCTTTACCCCTTTGGCTATGATTAGCCAAAGGGGTGTTTTTTTATGTCTAAAAGAACGAGAACCTCTAAAGTTGTCAAGTGGATTAAAGAATGCCGAGGAATCGGTGTGCACTGTAAATAAAGTCGTTTAATACATATTGATGATACGGATGAGGGGAAAATTACATTATTCAAAAATATTTTAATTTTAGGAGAGAATGACATGGAAGTTTTTGCGGAATTTTTAAAGAAGATTGATAACCCGCAACATCGGGACCGAACGGAAGAAGTATTGGTTTGTGTAATTAAGAAATATCCAAATTTAATGCCAAAAATCGCTTGGAATCAGCCTATGTTTACTGATCATGGCACATACATCATTGGCTTTAGCGTAGCTAAACATCATTTGGCTGTTGCCCCTGAAATAGCAGGGATTAATCATTTTTCTGATGAAATCGTTCAGGCCGGCTATGATCACACCAAGCAGTTGGTACGTATCAAGTGGGATCGTCCGGTTGATTTCTCATTACTTGAGAAAATGATCGATTTTAATATTTTGGATAAGGCAGACTGTTCAACTTTTTGGCGGAAATAAAAAAAATTCGGATTATTTAGGGTTCATTTAATTTTAATCATACTTTATTCAAAACCAACAAATAGATTTTTAAAACAGCTGCCATTGCAGCTGTTTTTTATGACTATGGATTTAAAATAAACCTCAACAATCACCAAATCCTTCACGAAATAGGAAGCAGAATGGTGAAAGTCGTTCCCTTATCTAGCTCACTTTCCACGGATATGGTCCCTTCGTGCATTTCAATAATCTTTTTCACGATGGATAGACCTAAACCGCTCCCGCTTTTTGTACGTTCCCTTGCCAGGTCGGCTTTATAGAATCGTTCGAATATATGGAACTGGTCTGTTTCGGAAATGCCAATTCCATTGTCGGATATCGTTATGGATGCCAGATCATCAATCTGTTGTAGCCGAATCGTGATCTTTCCACGATGGCGGGTGAATTTGATACTGTTGTGTATTAAATTTGTCCATACTTGGCTCATTAAATCCTGGTCTGCAAAAATTTGAATCTTTTCTAAAGATATATCCAATTCGAGTTCCTTTTCCAACCACGTCGGTTCACAAGCCAAAATAATGGTTCGTATTTGCTGATCCAGCCGGAAGTCTGTCCTTTCAAAAGGATGATGCTCGGATTCCAAGGATGTAAGCTTGAGAAGGTTATCACTTAATTTAGATAATCTCCTGCTCTCTGTTTCAATTATATTAAGATAATGATTTCGTTCTTCGATTGTCAGCTTATTATATTGAAGAGCTTGGGCAAATCCTACAATGGAGGTTAGGGGCGACTGTATTTCGTGTGAGACGTTAGAGATGAATTCCTGCCGCATCTCTTCCATTTGCTTCAATTGCTTGGCCATGTGATTGAAGTGGTTAATGATATCGGTCATTTCGTTTTTCTTATCCATTTTAAAATCCAATTGTACATTATAATCGCCATTTGCTATTTTCCTTAAGGCATCTATGATCTCGAGGTAAATATTTACCCGTTTTTTGTGATGGATGGCCTGGATAAGAAAACCAATGAATATCATGATTGCGATGCTTGTCAGGATTGTGGCCAGATACCGAGGATAATCTGTTAACCTTAATGGCAATAGCTGAATGATATAGTAACCGGCCGAAAAGCAAATTGAAATAAACGTAAGAAAAAACAGTATGCCAAGCGTTTGTTTGAAAAATCGATTGCTTCTCATCTAGTTATCTCCAAACGGTAGCCCAATCCCCAAATCGTTTTAATCCGGAAGGGGAATTCCGATTCTGGAAACCGTTCTCTCACTCTTTTAATATGAACATCGACAGTTCGTTCATCACCTTCATAATCATAGCCCCAAATGTCTTCAATAAGATCTTCCCTGGAAAAAGTTTTTCCAGGATAGCTTGCTAATTTAAACAACAACTCGAATTCTTTTAATGGAATTGTATATTCCTGGTCTTTGAATGACATTTCATGTGTGTTGCGATTCATTTTTAACTCGCCGATATTTAATGTTTGTGAAATAGTGATTTTATACCGTTTTAATAATGCCTTTATTCTAAGAACCAATTCGATCGGTTCAAATGGCTTTACAAGATAATCATCAGCCCCAAGACCGAAGCCTTTTACTTTTTGAGTTGTTTCCCCTTTTGCAGTCAGCATTAAAATGGGGATATCACTAAATTCCCTTAACTCTTTGCATAATTGCCATCCATCCATGTTAGGCATCATAATATCGATGACTGCCAAATCGATTTTCGCCTTCTCCATTAATGCCAATGCTTGCAGTCCATCCGAGGCTTCATATAGATCAAATCCTTCTTTTCTTAACAACAGGTTTATAAGTTCGCGAATATGTGCATCATCATCGACTATTAATATCTTTGTCATCCTTCTTCCTTCCTTTCGGTGAATTAGGCCAGTTCAAATTTGTGTAACTGCTGTTCAGCAAATTCGCGATATAATGAGTGCGTATTATATAGCTCTTTATGTGTTCCGCTGCCTGTTATTTTGCCTTTTTCAAGGAAGATGATTTGATCTGAACCGATAACGGTCGATAGGCGGTGGGCGATAACTATTGTTGTTCGGCCTTTCATTAAATCATTTAATGCCTGTTGAACAACTTTTTCTGATTTGCTGTCTAGGCTGGAGGTAGCTTCATCAAGCATTAATATTTTAGGGTTTCTTAAAAACGCACGAGCGATGGCGATTCTTTGTCTTTGGCCGCCTGATAATTTCATGCCCCTTTCACCAACCTCTGTATCATATCCATTCGGAAGCTCAGAAATAAACTGATCTGCATATGCCATTTTAGCTACTTGATTTAATTCCTGATCCGTTATATCCCGATCGATGCCATAACAAATATTATCTCGAATTGTACCTGATACAATCGGGCTTTCTTGAGAAACATATCCAATCTGGCTTCTCCATGAAAGCAGTGTGAAATCATTTATGGATTTCCCGCCAATGGAAATGGACCCTTGCTGTGGTTTGTAGAAACGCTCGAATAACGAAAAAAGGGTCGTTTTTCCGCTGCCGCTTGGGCCGACAATTGCAGTGACCTTTCCGGCTTCAATGTTAAAGCTTATATCTTTAAGTACCTGTTCTCCATTATTATAACTATAGTTCAGGTGATCCACACTGATTGATTGACTTATATTTTGAACTGGCTGCTTCGCATCTTCTTCCTCCACTGAATCCAGAATGGAAATGATGCGCTCTGTTGCGCCGGTGGCTTTTTGGAATTGCGTAAAGAAAGCTGCCAGTTGCGCCATTGGCATGATAATTTGGAAAAGATACATGATGAAAGCCACTAAAGCACCTGCGGACAGGGCTCCTGATGAAACACGCATCCCTCCATAACCTAAAATCAGTACGAGTAATGCCATCATGACGAGACTCATCAGCGGACCGATCAGCGCTTGGATTTTTGCTTCCTTTAAACCAAAATGGAATAATTGGGTGATTCCTTTTTTTCCATTTTCATATTCGAATGTTTCTGCATTTGATGCTTTAACAAGCCGGATTTCCGTTAGCACCTGCTGGAGGACTGCGGTGAAGCTCGCTGTCTCATCCTGCATCCCTTTCGATATGCGGTGCATTTTCTTCCCAAGTGGCAGTAATATTAAAACGGAGAGTGGGATGGCAATGAACATTAACAGTGACATTTTCCAATCAAGCAAAAATAACACGATCATGGCGCCGACGATGGATATGATTCCGGTAACGAAATTGGATAGATGTTCCGAAATCAAGCCTTTCACTACCGTTGTATCATTTGTCATCCGACTGACCGTTTCGCCCGATGGTTGTTCATCGAAGTAATTCACGGGTAATACGAGCAATTTTTTCCATAGTTGATCGCGGATGCCGGCGACTACAGATTGACCGATTTTATTCAATAAATAGATGGAAAACCCGCTGGCCAATGCTTGAACGATAATCGCAAGAACGAGAAGTGTGACCCGTTCCGCATTTAGGGAGCTAAGGGAGAAATCATTAATAAGATTTTTTGTGAATAATGGGACCAATAAACTTACGCCTGTTGTGCTTAAGCTTAATATTAATGCAATCCCGATCATTATTTTAGAAGGCTTCGTTTGTTGAACCAATCGGATGAACTGGCTCCAGCCTTTTTGTTTTTTTTCTTGTTCTTGTTTCATGTATTAACATCCTTTCTTGATCTTCATTATAAACTGTAGTATACAAAGAAGTTATGAATTGAATATGAACTAGTCTTAGTTATTCCACGAAAATTCTAGTGAACCTTTTCTTTCTATTTTTCTTTCAATACTACCGCCACTGTTGCTGAATGAAAAAGTTTTTAAAATATGAAATGTTAAAGCTGATCAATAGTGTGTGGCCTTTTCTTATTAAGATACAATAAAAAAATTGGCTTGAAATATTCAGGGGACTATGAAGGTAAAGGTATATGAAATTCATGGTTAATGGCAAGGCATATCAGTTATGATGGGTCACCAGTAGCAATTTGGAAAATCGGAATGGAATGGAGTACAATTATAGTAATGGGAATATGTAAAAGGGAGTAAGATACAGATGAAGCGGATTACCATATTGATAGCTGATGATGAGGTGGAAATTGCTGACCTGGTCGCTTTGCATTTGGAGAAAGAGGGATATAACTATATCAAGGTATCGGATGGGAAAGAGGCCATTCGTGTTATTAGCGATCAGAAGATAGACTTGGCCATCTTGGATATCATGATGCCGGAGTTGAATGGCTATGAAGTTACCCGTCAAATTAGAGAGAAATATCAAATGCCTATCATTTTTCTTAGTGCAAAAAGTTCCGATCTGGATAAAATCTCCGGATTGGTGATGGGGGCGGACGATTATATGACCAAGCCTTTCAATCCAATGGAATTGGTCGCACGCGTGAATGCGCAATTGCGACGGGCAATGCAGTTGAATCAAGCCTCAAACGAAAACGAATCTATATTGGAAGTCGGCGGTTTGACCATTTATCCGGATCAGCGCAAAGTGATACTATATGATGAAGCCATCGAACTAACTCCGAAGGAATTCGATATTTTGGTTCTCTTAGCCGGTCATTCCCAAAAAGTATTTAGTGCGGAAAGTATTTTTCAGAATGTATGGGGCGAAGCGTATTATGAAATGGGCAATAATACTGTTATGGTTCATATTCGTACGCTAAGGAAAAAGCTTGGCGAGGATAAAAATAAAAACAAGTTCATCACGACAGTTTGGGGAGTGGGATATAAATTCAATGGCTGACATGTTACGAAGCTTCCGGGCTAAAATGATTGTATTGCTTGCATTGAGTATGTTGATAGCCGGAACCATTACCTTCCTGATATATAAAGGCCTTCAACTCTATTATCATACGAATGTAAAGGTCGAAGATCCATTGTTCCGTTTGCGTTTGATCATGAATATATATGGAGATCTAAACTTCTTTTTAATCATTTTTATCCCACTTTCGATACTATTCTTCTTTTTCCTTACAAAACCTTATGCGACATACTTTAATAAGATTTCCAATGGAATCAATGATCTCGCAAATGGTGACTTTAAAAGCAGAGTCGACATCTTATCAAAAGATGAGTTCCAGGATATAGCGGAAGATATTAACCGGGCAAGTGAGAAATTACAAGAAGCCGTAGAAAGAGGCGATTTTGCAGAAAGCAGTAAGGATCAATTGGTTCTGAACTTGGCCCATGATTTACGTACACCTCTAACTTCCGTTTTAGGATATTTGGACTTTATCCTTCGAGAAGAAGATTTACCTGCAGAACGAATCAGGCATTTTACGAAGATTGCTTATACGAAATCCCAACGTTTAGAGAAACTTATTGATGAACTTTTTGAAATAACCAGAATGAACTATGGCATGCTTCCATTAGAGAAAAAATCCCTCAACTTAAGTGAATTGCTCATTCAATTAAGTGAAGAACTATATCCACTCTTCGAAAAAAACCACTTGAGTGCAAGATTGACACTTCCATCGCATTTAGATATTTCAGGTGATGGCGACCTATTGGCACGTGTATTCGAAAACTTATTGACCAATGCCGTACGTTATGGAAACGATGGACAGTTCGTGGATATCCTTGGTTTCACTGATAAAGGGGAGGTTGTGGTGCAAGTTATCAATTATGGAACTTGTATACCTGAGGAAGAACTACCTTATGTTTTTGATATGTTCTACACAAATGATAAGGCGCGGTCCCATAAAGATGGAAGCACGGGTCTCGGTTTATTCATCGCAAAAAATATTGTCGAACAGCATAATGGAACGATATCCGTTAAAAGCGATTCTATACAGACTCTATTTGAAGTGCGATTACCGCAGTGATTTAAGAAAAATTTTATAATTTCCCCACTATTTTTTTAAACTATTTTTCCTAACCTATAGAAAGAAGGTAAGGAGGACTGTTCATGAAGAAGTGGGTTTTTTTGTTTGTTTTATTTTTGCTGTTTGCACGTGAAGTAAACGAATATAAATCTGACGGTGATTTTCAAATTATTGATGAAAGACATGGTCTAAGGGTTCCGAAGGAGAGTGTAACGTTAGAAATAGCTAAGGATCAGGTTTACCAAGGGAATTTGTTATTGGTCAATAAGGAACATCCTGTACATCAGGGAGGGATCAAATCTGATGTGGTTAATCTATTTCAACACAAAGAACTAATAGAGGGATACGGTCTGTTGGACGAAAGGACTCGCCTGTCACAGGGTGTGGCAGAGAAATTCTTGAAAATGGTTCGTGCGGCTGAAAAAGATAATGTCCGTCATTTCATGATTAGCAGCGGGTATCGGAATGAAGAGGAGCAAAGTCAGCTCTATCAAGAAAAGGGGTCTGCATTTGCTTTACCAGCTGGCTATAGTGAGCACAACTTAGGGTTATCACTTGATATAGGCTCCACCTTATCAGGTATGAATGAAGCCCCGGAAGGAAGGTGGCTGCAAAAGAATGCTTCGAAATACGGTTTTATTTTACGTTATCCGGAAAATAAAAAGGCTATTACAGGAATTGAATATGAGCCATGGCATTTCCGCTATGTTGGTCTTCCCCATAGTAGAATCATGCAGAAAAAGAATTTTACTTTGGAAGAATACCTTACTTATATAAAAGAGAAAAAGAAAATTGGGGGAACCATAAGGGGTGTGAAATATGAAGTCTCTTATTATCCTGTATCCTCAAAAAAGACGGTTAAAGTACAGGCCGACGCGTATGAAGTATCTGGAGATAATATGGGTGGAGTCATCGTGACTGCTTTTTCTTCTGTGCATGCACGTGATGGGCAAGAGAAATGAAGAAAATAATAATACAGGATATCATTATTCCAGCCTTGTTTGCTAGTTATATATTTTTGCTAACCAAAGTCATTTTATTTAAGTTTGGCCATATTGATATAACTTTTCTTCTGGAACAGCTTCAAAGTAATCTAAAAAACCCAGCAAATATGAAGGATAGATTATTATTGTTCGGTAATTTCATACCACTTAATGAAATAGTGAGTGCTGTCCAAAATAGGACATATCACAATGTATTCAATTTGCTAGGAAACATCGCATTATTCATTCCTTTTGGTATATTTCTACCCCTCGTTATTGAAAAGGGATATATAAATCTAAAGAGAGTATGCTGTATTTCCTTTATAGTAAGTCTTTGTTTCGAAGTCTCTCAGGCTGTCTTTAATATCGGCATCTTTGATGTGGATGATCTATTATTAAATACGTTTGGCGGAATGCTAGGGTATGCCCTATTCAAGTTCGGCATCAAATCGAAAAACCATATCATTGTAGATGTACAAGAATGAAAGGAGTTCCTTCAACATGAGCATAGGAAAAAGGAGAGCCCGGGGCTAAATCCGGGCTTATCCCTTGTCCCCAAATAATTTTCAGCTTAGATCGAATAGGTAAAAAGATATAGTGATATCTTGCTTTTTAATTCATTTTTAATAATAAATACCTATTTAAGCTAAAAACTTACTTGTTTTAACCGATTAAATATGGAGATACAAAAAACAGTATAAGTTAGGTGGAAAAAATGATTATTTTGAATGAGTCCATTGTGTCGCCAATTCTTCTAAAGGTGTTGGAGGAAAGGCAAATTCCAGTATTGGAACAAGGGCAATGGGGAGACGGATTAACATCAGAAAAGCTAAACATTCAAAAAGATACCGAATTTTTCAAGTCCATGGAAATGGACAAAAGAATTCTAACAAACTCCGAAAATGGCATAACAGTATTAGGTCATTTTCAACCGAATAGCAATGTATACATATGGTCAAAGTTATTGAAGGATAAGAGTCAGGTGCGAAATTTGACGAAATCTTTATATCCTGATTTCTATTTCCAAGATATCGATTTATCCATAATAAGTGACCTGGATAAAAATCAACTACCGTTTCCGGTAGTTATCAAACCCAATATTGGCTATTCAAGTGTAGGGGTGCACAAAGTCAAGAATGAGCAGGATTGGGATATAGCCGTGAACCAACTTAAAGCGGATTTACTTCATTCGGATGGATTATATGATTCAGAGGTGATCGGTTCCCAGACCGTTTTAATAGAAGAGTGGATTCAGGGTGAAGAGTATGCCATTGATGGTTATTACAATCAAGATGGTGAACCGGTCATTTTGAATGTCTTCAAACGATTATTCAAGGATGATTACGATACTTCCGATCGAATTTATTATACTTCGAAGTCGGCCATTAATGAAATCTATCATGATGCACTAAAGTTCATGAGGAATATCCAAACGGTCCTTCCACTTAGTAATTACCCTGTACACTTTGAAATTCGCAAAAAAGGAAATCGGTTGATGCCCATCGAAATCAATCCCTTGCGTTTTGCCGGGGCGGGTACAACGGATCTAGGTTACCATGCCTATGGAATGAATATGTACGAACACTATTTTTCTGGAACGAAACCCGATTGGAATCGGATATTGGAAGAGATGGACGATCATATATATAGCTTTTTCTTTGCAGAGGTTCCACTGGAAATAAATCTGGAAGATGTTGCACGTATTGATCATGACGGACTTCGTCATGAATTCGAACATGTCTTGGAATATAGGCAGCTTCCTTTTCAAAATGACCGGAGCATGGCCATCATCTTTTATAGAAGTGAGGATTTGAATAAAAATCTCCAATTGCTTCATTTGGACTTAATACCATATTTGACTATAAAAAACCTGGTTTTCATCTAAGGGGGCATGGAAATGAGATTTTCAAAGCTGAATCCTAAAAAATCTCTATTGGCAAAACTATTCTTGTTTTATATTATTCCTTTCGTACTTTTCGCAGGGGCCATGGGCCTTTGCTTTTCCTATATTACTAATAAAATGATCAATGAGAATGTCCTTCCGCAATTCGATGAACGTCTTTCTGAAAATGCCCACAGTTTAGCAGCAAGCCTCAATCCCACTTTGATAAACAAAGCTTCGGTACGGGGAGAAGAGATTAAGCGGGAGTTGGATGCCTTTGCTAAAGATAAAAAGGGAATCTCATATGTTTATGTTTTGAAGCGGGAGAACGATGTCGACATGATTGTAGCCTTGAACGGCAGCGAGGACTACATGGTGGAATCCCCCTTCACGCCGGAACAGGCAAAATCGATAAATGGAAACGAAGACGTATTAAGTGAAGTATATAAAGATAAGTGGGGTACACACAAGTCATACTTTACGGCAATCAAAGGGACGGACGCGATTGTCGGAATCGATATGGATACAAAATTCATTGATGAATTAAAAAGCACAATGATATTCTATAATATCTTATTTCTTGCAAGTGCCGTTATATTAGGTGTGCTATGCGCCGTTGTCATCGGGAAAAAGATTTCGGGGCCTGTCAATGAACTTGTTGGTTACACGAATAAAATGGCAAAAGGGGATTTAAGTAAATCGATTCCCGTTGGTAGACAGGATGAGATTGGCGATCTTTCAAATGGATTCGAAGATATGAGGTTAAGTTTGGCGCATATTATCCAGAATGTCCGTGAACACGCCCAAACGATGAATCAAACGACAGTGTCCATTCAGCAATCCTTTGAAGAGATGGTGGAATCCTATGGCCAGATAGTGACGGGGACAACGGAAGAAGCAAAAGCTTCAGAAGAACGTGCCCACCATATTGACCGAATTTCCAATATGATCAGTGACTTAACGGAAACAATCCGTTTAATGAACGAACAAACGAATGAAATGAATGAATTTACCCTGCATACCAATACACTTGCTGAACAAGGAAGTAAACAAGTGCAAGATGTAACGAGCCAGATGGATAAAATCATGGAAAACGGCCAAGCGAATAAAGCCAATTTGGTAAGCCTGGAAGAGGATGTAGTGAAGATAAATGAAGTGATTGGCTTAATAAGGGTGATTGCTTCTCAAACGAACCTGCTATCCCTGAATGCTTCCATTGAAGCGGCACGGGCTGGTGATGCCGGCAGAGGTTTTGCCGTAGTGGCTCAAGAGGTGCAAAAATTGGCTGTGCAAACAGATGAATCCATCGATATCATTTCAGAATCCATTATGCGGATTAATGAACAAACAGCCAAAGTCATCCAAAATAATGATGAGAGTTTTCAGGATATATTAAATGGTGTTTCCTTAGTTGAAAACAATGGCGAGATTTTCAATAAGATATTTGAATCCGTAGAGAAATTGCTGAAAGGCACGGAACAATTAGCCGCCCATTCGAAAAAAATCAATGAGTCTTCGGATGAAAGCCTGGCATCCATTCAGGAAATTGCGGCGATATCAGAAGAAGGAGTCGCAACAACGGAGCAAATCTCGGCAGCTGCCATTCAACAAAGTACCATAATGACTGGATTGAAGGAACAAAATCAAGATTTAGCAAATGAATCGGCGACTTTAGAAGAAATGGTAGAGAAGTTCATTACCGAAAAATAAATATTTGATGTAAACATCTACAAAAACCTCTCTTAACTTTGTTTACGGGAGGTTTTTGTAGACAAAAGGGGTTCTATCTGAATTTTTAAACATAGTTGATTGGATCGGGTGTTCGGGACTCCTGCGGGAAAAGCGGGTCCAATGGAGACCCCACAGGCGCTAAGAGCGCCGAGGAGGCTTCCGGACCACCCGCGGAAAGTGAGTGCCTGGAGAGGAAATCAACGTTCCGTTTTACACTCCCTCAAAAAAATTATAGGCAATCATAAATAATATCGAGTTTGTCTACATTTTGAAACCTCTCATTAACTTTGTTTACGAGAGGTTTTTGTTTGGATGAATGCATGTAAGAGTTCGTGTGTAATAGATAGAGCCACTTTAATTACTGCTTATTTTTTCATCGAATTGAGAGAGTATTAAAAATTGCTGGAAAAAAGTTTATCCAAACTATTTGCAATCGCTACCATTTAATGTTATGCTTAGTCTTAATTATTTTTGTTCGGTACTAAGGATACTAAAAGTACTACTTTTCGTTTTCGATGATGACTTAGAGCAAGGATAGTAATACATTGTGCTTAGATGCACTAGGAGGCAACAACAATGGAACAAGGTAAAGTAAAATGGTTTAACGCAGAAAAAGGTTTTGGATTCATCGAACGCGAAAACGGAGACGACGTATTCGTACATTTCTCAGCTATCCAAAGCGAAGGTTTCAAATCTTTAGACGAAGGTCAAGAAGTTACTTTTGAAGTAGAACAAGGCCAACGCGGACCTCAAGCTTCTAACGTTCAAAAAGCATAATTTCAATAACAAAAAAAGACGGATCCTTGTTATAGGATCTGTCTTTTTTTGTTTTGTGAAAATACATAGCAAAAAACCCTGCTCAACGATAAGCAGGGTAAATGGCACAAGTAAAGTAAAACGCTTAAAAAGGTTTGACTAAGTATATCATAGTTTTTCTAAAAAATACTAAATTAAATATATTATACTTATCGAGGCATCGATAGGAAATTACTGAAATCATTGGATTGAAGGGACGTGAAGGAATTTATGTCCCTTCTTTTTTTTTTCGCCTGAAGTATAGAAGTTTCGGTTCAGGAGATTCATGGAGTCCCTGGAAAGAGGACGGCCTGCCCTTTTGTGTTCAGCAAAATTCCAGGGGAACGACTGCGAAGTGAAACAAAAAACGATGGCCCACATATAAAGACATATAGGCACTTTCAAAGGAAGGAGAAAAGATTCTTGTACATTCAAATATAGATTTGAATATTCAGGGAATTATGTTATATTATAATCAAACGCAGATTTGAATGAGAGGTGTGAGAAGATGACGGAACTGAAAGATATATGTGATGTCCACCTGCATGATGAAGTGAAGGTTAATCGCATTCAAGAGGAAATGGGCCAGGTGAATTTATCCCGCATGTCGAAGCTGTTTAAGGTTATAGGCGATGAGAATAGGGCGAAGATAGCTTATGCGCTCTGTAAGGACGAGGAATTGTGTGTGTGCGATCTGGCCAATATCATTGGTGCTTCAATGGCGACAACGTCACATCATCTTCGTACCCTTTATAAACACGCAATCGTAAAATACCGAAAAGAAGGAAAGTTGGCTTTTTATTCTTTGGATGATCACCATATAAAGCAATTAATTCTCATTGCTTTAGAACATCAGCAGGAGGTAAGGGTCGATGGCTGAGTCCCCATTAAAAACATATCGTATCCAAGGTCTATCCTGCACTAATTGTGCAGCTAAATTTGAGAACAAAGTCCGTGAACTAGAGGGTGTGGAGGATGCCAAAATCAACTTTGGTGCCTCGAAGATTTCTGTACAGGGCAGTGCGACTATCGAAGAAATTGAAAAGGCGGGTGCTTTTGATAACCTGAGAATCCGTGGTGAACAGGAACAGGTGACGCAAAAGGAACCATTTTGGAAGCAAAAAGAAAATATAAAAGTGGTATTCTCGGTTATCCTTTTGCTGATCAGCTGGATATTGGATAATCGATATGCTGATGGAAGCATCATGCCGGTGATCGGTTATGCGGCTGCAATCATAGTTGGGGGATATTCATTATTTGTCAATGGATTGAAGAATCTTGTCAGACTTCGCTTTGATATGCACACCCTTATGACGGTTGCCATCATCGGGGCGGCCGTGCTTGGTGAATGGGGCGAAGGGGCGACTGTCGTCATACTATTTGCGATAAGTGAAGCACTGGAAAAATATTCGATGGATAAAGCCCGTAATTCTATAGAATCATTAATGAACATCGCACCTAAAGAAGCCTTGATCCGTAGGGGGCATCACGAAATGATTGTTGCTGTTAATGAGATTGAAGTGGGCGACATCATGATCGTTAAACCGGGTCAAAAGCTTGCCATGGATGGCAGGATCATGAAAGGGGCCTCGACACTTAATCAAGCAGCCATTACTGGGGAATCCGAGCCGGTTTTTAAAACGGTTGATGGTGAAGTGTTTGCCGGAACCTTAAATGGTGAAGGGTTGCTCGAAGTGGAGGTCACGAAGCGAGTCGAGGATACGACGATTGCAAAAATCATCCACCTTGTTGAAGAAGCACAGGCCGAAAAGGCCCCTTCCCAAGCCTTCGTGGATAAATTCGCAAAATTCTATACGCCGGCCATTATGCTCATTGCCTTGGCCATTGCCGTGTTGCCCCCGTTTGTGATGAACGGGGATTGGAGTGAATGGATTTACCGGGGGTTGGCTGTCCTTGTTGTCGGCTGTCCTTGTGCTTTGGTCATTTCTACGCCCATCGCCATTGTGACAGCTATCGGAAATGCTGCGAAACATGGTGTGCTGATTAAAGGCGGGGTCCATTTGGAGGAAGCGGGAGCCTTAAAGGCGATTGCGTTTGACAAAACGGGTACTTTAACAAAGGGTGTACCTGAAGTGACTGATTTCACTGTGTTATCTGCTGAGTTGAATGAACAGGATGTGCTGGCTATCGCTGCTGCTTTAGAAAGCAGATCACAGCACCCCCTTGCCACAGCCATTCTTCAAAAGGCGGAAAACCACGATGTGGACTATCATTCTTTATTGGTAGAGGATTTTACTGCGATCACAGGTAAAGGTATAAAAGGGAAAATCAATCAAGGAATCTATTACATTGGTAAACCCCACCTTTTTGAAGAAGAGGCAGGTTTAGTTTTATCTGATGATGTGCTTAAATTAATCAGCGGCTTTCAAAATACGGGAAAAACGGTGATGGTGCTTGGCGATCAAGTGAAGATCCTGGCGCTCATCGCGGTGTCTGATGAAATAAGGGAAAGCAGTAAAGAAGCAATTAGGAAACTGCATGCCTTGGGCATTGAAAAAACGATCATGCTGACTGGGGATAATATCGGAACAGCTAAAGCTATTGGAGCGGCAGCTGGCGTTCATGAGATCGAGGCAGAGCTATTGCCACAAGATAAATTGACCATCATCAAACGATGGAAACAAAAATATGATCGAGTGGCCATGGTAGGCGATGGTGTCAATGATGCTCCGGCCTTGGCAGCTTCCACGGTTGGAATAGCAATGGGTGGGGCGGGTACAGATACGGCCCTTGAAACAGCCGATATTGCCTTAATGGGTGATGACTTATCGAAGCTGCCTTATACAATCCGCTTAAGCCGCAAAACATTAAAAATCATTAAGCAGAACATCACGTTTTCATTGGTGATTAAAATCCTGGCCTTATTATTGATAGCGCCGGGCTGGTTAACACTTTGGATGGCGATTTTTGCCGACATGGGTGCGACGTTATTAGTTACATTGAATAGTCTTAGGTTATTGAGAATAAAGGAATAGAATAATATGGGCTCCCTGGTGTATCTTAAGGTGCACCAGGGAGCTTTTATTTATGGGATTTCCAATTGTTTCATGTGAAACTTTGAAAAAATTAATCGGTCCTGTTATTTTTTTGTTGAATTTTCTTTTATAGTAAGGGAAGTCCGATCAACTCGGGCAGCGAACGTTATGCAAGTAATGTCTGGTATGCTACAATGTGGCTGGCTTTTAGGCAGTATGATGGGTTTGTTTAAGCATAATATAGGGAGTAAGGTATGTACGGAAGGGATTTGAAATGATGGAATTACAGCAGAGGGCAATCTTGGTTGGAGTTAATCTCAACGGTCAAAAGGATTTTGAGTATTCAATGGAGGAATTGGCCAATTTAACGGAAGCATGTGAGGTAGAGGTCGCAGGGACCATCACACAAAATTTGCAACGGGTGAACTCGTCACATTTTATCGGTACCGGGAAGATCGAGGAAGTAAAAAATCTCGTTGAGTATAAAGAAGCTAATGTCGTCATTTTTAATGATCAGCTCTCCCCTTCGCAACTTCGTAATCTGGAGAGGGACATGGATTGCAAGGTGATCGACCGGACAATCTTGATACTGGACATCTTCGCGCATCGGGCGAAAACGAAGGAAGCACAGCTTCAGGTAGAGGTGGCAAAGCTTCAGTATATGCTCCCGCGTCTCGTTGGTTTGAGGGAGTCATTAGGGCGTCAGAGTGGCGGGGTCGGTACAAACAAAGGTGCAGGTGAAAAGCAGTTAGAGCTTGACCGCAGGAGAATCGAGGAAAATATAAGTGTTTTGAATAAAGAACTGGAAGCACTTGTTGCACACCGGCAAACGCAGAGGAAACAGCGGAAAAAGAACGCCATCCCTGTCGTATCCTTAGTCGGTTATACAAATGCAGGTAAATCTTCGATCATGAATGCACTAATTGAGAAGTTCCATCCAACAGTCGAGAAGCAGGTGTTTGAGAAGGATATGCTGTTCGCTACGCTTGAGACATCCGTCCGAAACATCCCGCTTCCGGATAAAAAGGAATTTTTATTGACGGATACGGTGGGGTTTGTGTCCAAATTGCCCCATCATCTCGTGAAAGCATTCCGCTCCACATTGGAAGAAGTGGTAGAAGCGGACCTGCTGATTCATGTTGTCGATTTTTCCAATCCTGATCATGAGCATCAAATAGAGATAACGGATAAGACTTTAAACGACATAGGCAATAAAGGGATTCCAACGATTTTTGCTTATAATAAAGCGGACCTTACCGATTTGGATATCCCTCAGGTGAATCGTGGCTCTGTGTATATGTCAGCAAAAAACAAAGTTGGCATCGAGGAATTGATAGATCAAATTCGCAAGCATATTTTTGTCGACTATACTCACTGTGAAATGCTGATTCCATTTGATCAAGGACAGCTTGTTTCATATTTCAATGAAAATGGTCACATAACCGAAACAGAATATGAGGCAACCGGATATCGAATAAAGCTTGAGTGCAAGAAAACGGATTATGAGAAATATAAACGATACGTTATTCATCCGGAATGAACCTGCCTGTTGATAAATTGTTAACGGTTTGTTGATAAGTGGAAAAGTCGATTCAATATTGTGGATAACTTTTGGTGGAATGCCTCCGTTCTGCAAAAACAAAGAGAATAATGCCATATAGTATGTGAATAAGTTGTGGATAAAAGTGAAAAGACCCAGGAAACCAAGATTTTAGTTTCTGGGCTTTTTTTTATGTGGACAAAGTGTTGATAATTAGGTCTTCAGAACAAATCATCCAAAGAATATCAATAAGTATGGTGAAAAGTAAGTTTGAATGTAGAAAAATGACGATGTTTATCACTTATTGTTAGGAAATATAACATGATTATTACATATTGCATATCTAGCATCTGGGAATACTTTACACTTTGTATAATGTAACTTATTTTTAAACATTATAAAATAAAGAATACTCAATTCTCTGATTTATCATCAGGATATGAGTTTTTAAGATTAGCAGGGGGGGCTTTTTGTGTTAGAAGGAAGCAGGGACCGAGGCGTGATCAGTGAGAGAATGATAGAAAATAATAAACAAAACGAGAGAATTTTGGCTGGGAAATCGCCATGACTGTTATTTGAATAAATTGATGAAAACCATGTTGGCAATGCTTTCAATCGTTTAAATATGAGGACAGTAGAGAGAAATGCATGCAATTCCTCCCTTTTTATTTTTCAAAAATAAATGTTTGGAAGGAGAAATAGTGGATGAGTATGACGAGCCCATTAAAAGGTGATCTGGAGATTAACTTCCAGGAAGCGGAGAGGGGTTTATCCCCAAGGGAAGCTTTGGAAGAATCGAATCGATGTTTATACTGCTATGATGCCCCATGCATCCAAGCATGTCCGACCGGAATAGATATTCCAGGTTTTATTAAGAAGATAGCTTCAGGTAATTTTAAAGGGTCGGCCAAGACCATCATGACAGCCAATCCTGTCGGTGCCAGCTGTGCGCGGGTATGTCCGACTGAAGAGCTATGTGAGGGGGCATGTGTCCTGAACCATTCTACAAAGCCAATCATGATTGGCAATCTCCAGCGTTATTCCACAGATTGGGCCATCCAAAATAAACAAGCCCTATTCAAGGCCGGGAAGAAGAATGGCAAAAAAGTTGCCATTGTAGGAAGCGGTCCGGCGGGTTTGTCTGCAGCAAGGGAGTTAGCCTTGCTTGGCTACAGTGTAACCATTTTCGAAGCTGAAAAGAATCCAGGCGGATTAAATACTTACGGAATTGTATCGTTCCGTTTACCTCAGAGCATTTCTTATTGGGAAGTTGAACAAGTAAAGAGTTTGGATGTTGATATTAAAACGAATACACGGGTCGGAGTGGATGTTTCCGCAAATCAGCTGACTGCCGACTATGATGCGGTCATTTTAGCGATCGGCATGTCCGATGTTCCTAAGCTTGGAATTGAAGGGGAGGATTTGGCTGAAGTTTATGATGCAATCAATTTCGTGAAAGCAACGAAAACAGGGGCAATCACTGATAAATTCATTGGGAAGAAGATGGCGGTTATAGGGGCTGGAAACACGGCGATTGATGCCGCGACCTGTTCTGTACGCCTTGGCGCCGAACAGGTTAGCATTATTTATCGGCGTACCCAAAAGGAAATGACAGCCTATGATTTTGAATATGAGTTTGCCAAACAAGAAGGTGTCGGGTTTCACTGGCTGACTGCCCCATCCAGGATACTCTCGGATGAAAGCGGTCAGGTTACGGGCATCGAGTGCGTGAAGATGGTGCTTAGCGAGGCGGGGGAAGATGGCCGGCGCCGTCCAGTCCAAATTTCCGGATCAGAGTTCGTCATACCGGTCGATGGGGTCATTCGTGCCATAGGCCAATCCAGGTATGTAGGATTGATTGAACAGTTCGGCATTCAACATGATGATGGTGTCGTAACATTGGAGGGTGATTCCTACAGGACATCGAATGAAAAGATCTTTGCGTGCGGTGACGTGATCTTCGGAAAAGGCCAAGGTGAGGCAATGGTTGTTTCAGCTGCCCAGCAAGGGAAGAAGACAGCCTATGAAATTGAAACGATTTTGATGGGCGAAGCGGTGGATATTGCTTAATAACTATGAAAATTAGGAGGCTTATCATGGCTGATTTATCAATTGATCTTGCAGGTATTAAATCTCCCAATCCTTTTTGGCTTGCTTCAGCACCACCTACTAATTCGGGTTATCAAGTCCAGCGCGCATTTGAAGCTGGCTGGGGTGGAGCTGTTTGGAAGACGTTGGGTGATCCCATCCTGAATGTTTCATCACGTTTTGCAGCGGTCAGCTTTAATGGACAGAGAGTTGCCGGGTTCAACAATATAGAATTGATTACGGATCGTCCTCTTGAAGTGAATCTGAAAGAAATATATGAAACGAAGAAGAGATTTCCTGATCATGCAATCATTGCATCGGTGATGGTGGAGCCAAAACAGGAAAAGTGGCATGAAATCATCAAACGTATAGAAGATGTAGGGGTCGATGGTTACGAGTTGAACTTTGGCTGCCCGCACGGTATGGCAGAGCGTGGGATGGGAGCTGCTTCGGGACAGGTTCCCGAACTTGTGGAAAAGCAAACATACTGGGCGAAGGAAGCTGCATCCAAACCCGTCATCGTCAAGCTTACACCCAATATAACCGACATTACGGTTACAGCTGAAGCGGCGGTGCGCGGCGGTGCGGATGCAATAAGCATGATCAATACGATCAACAGTTTGGCAGGAGTGGACATCCATTCATGGAATACGATTCCCCATGTAGGCGGCAAGGGGGCTCACGGAGGGTATTGCGGTCCCGCCGTGAAGCCAATTGCTTTGAATATGGTGGCTGAGTGTGCAAGGAATAAAATGATCAATGTTCCCATTTCCGGAATAGGCGGCATTTCAAATTGGCAGGATACGGTGGAATTTTTATTGATGGGTTCGACTGGAGTGCAAATTTGTACGGCTGCCATGCATCACGGTTTTAGAATAGTAGAAGACTTGATTGATGGCCTGTCCAATTACCTTGATGAAAAAGGGATTTCTTCTGTGATGGATATTGTCGGTAAGTCCGTACCGCGTTATTCCGACTGGGGGAATTTAGATCTCAATTATAAGGTTGTTGCGCGCATTAATAATGATGTGTGCATTAACTGCAATAAATGCCATATTGCGTGTGAAGACACATCTCATCAATGTATAGATATGTTAAAGGACACGTCAGGCAGCTCCTTTTTGAGAGTGCGGGAAGAAGATTGCGTAGGCTGTAACCTTTGCTCGATCGTCTGTCCGGTCGATGGGGCGATCGATATGATCGAATTGACAAATGAATTACCGCCAATGACCTGGAATGAACGCCAGTCGTTCCTTGGGGGCATAAGCAGAGAAAGTGTTGATTTCGTAAAATGATGGAGGGGTCGAAGATGAAGAAAATCATTAAAAATGGAACGATTGCAACAGCTGCAGATACGTATCAGGCGGATATATTGATTGAAAATGAGAAGATTGCAATGATTGGCAAGGACCTGCCGGCTGAGGGGGCTGAAATCATTGATGCAAAAGGCGCTTATATTTTTCCGGGGGGCATTGATCCGCACACCCATCTCGATATGCCGTTTGGAGGGACAACGACGAAGGATGATTATGAAACGGGTACGATTGCTGCTGCATATGGAGGTACGACAACGATCATCGACTTTTGTCTGACCGAAAAAGGGGTGCCATTAAAGAAAGCAATTGAAACATGGCATGAAAAGGCCAATGAAAAAGCGGCCATAGATTATGGTTTTCATTTAATGATCAGCGAGATTAACGATGATGTATTGGCTGAGTTGCCAAGTATCATCGATAATGAAGGGATTTCTTCCTTTAAAGTGTTCATGGCTTACAAGAATGTTTTTCAAGCTGATGATGCCACGCTATACCGCACTTTGTTGCAAGCAAAGGAACTTGGCGCACTTGTCATGGTTCACGCTGAAAATGGTGATGTCATCGATTATCTTACAAAGCAGGCGCTTGCTGAAGGTAACACCGATCCAATTTACCATGCATTGACAAGGCCTCCGGAACTTGAAGGGGAAGCAACTGGACGTGCAGCTAAACTGACTGAAATGGCAAATGGCCAGCTCTATGTGGTTCATGTCACCTGTGAAGATGCGGTTGAAAAGATCACGGAGGCAAGAAATAAAGGGGTGGATATTTGGGGGGAGACTTGTCCGCAATATTTGGTTCTTGACCAGTCTTATCTTGAAAAGCCCCATTTCGAAGGATCTAAGTATGTATGGTCCCCGCCGTTAAGGGAGAAGAAAAACCAGGAAGTGCTATGGAATGCTTTGAAAACGGGACAGCTGCAAACGATTGGCTCCGATCAATGCTCTTTTGATTTTAAGGGACAGAAGGAACTTGGACGTGAAGATTTCACGAAAATACCGAACGGTGGCCCAACGATTGAGGACCGTATGAGCATCCTCTTTTCTGAAGGGGTCATGAAAGAGCGTATTACCTTGAATCAATTCGTCGACATGACATCTACGCGTGCTGCCAAACTATTTGGATTATTCCCTAAGAAAGGGACGATTGCAGTAGGTTCTGATGCTGATATCGTCATTTTTGATCCTAAAGTTGAAAGGGCCATTTCTGCTGATACTCATCACATGGCTGTGGATTATAATGCGTTTGAAGGTATGGAAATTACAGGTGAACCGGTTTCCGTTTTATCGAGAGGTCAATTCGTCATTAAAGAAAAACAATTTGTAGGCGAAGCTGGAAAAGGGCAATTCCTGAAACGGGCAAAATATAATGCGGCGCTGAAGCCGGATACCGGGAAAAGGCTTCCAGTCTAACTTCGGTAAGGAATCTTGCAAATTAATTTAGGGGGATTTTCTATGAGTGAGAAGAAAGATTATTTAAAGTCTCCCGATTTGCTGCCTATACCTCATAGTGAGAAAAATATAAGTGCAGCCGGATTTGGTTTCATTTGGGTGGGCATGGCTGTAGTATTGGCCGCCTTCGCAATCGGTGGGAACGGTGTTCAAAGTTTATCCTTAGGCTGGGTCGTTCTTGCAACGGTCATTGCCTGTGTGGTTCTCGGCTTTTTGATGACAATGACAGGGGATATTGGTGTTGAACATGGAATATCATTCCCGGTCTATATGAGGGCGCCGTTCGGTACGATTGGCACCCACATCCCTTCGGTTGTACGGGGTTTTGTAGCGTCATGCTGGTTCGGCCTCAATACTTACTTTGGAGCCACTGCAATGAACGCTATCTTCACAACCCTTTTTGACTTTGATAATTGGTTTATATGCTTCCTCATTTTTGCCGTTTTACAATTGGTCAACACGGCAATGGGAATAAAGTCGATAGAACGATTCGCCGACTTGGCGGCGCCCGTTATCATTTTAATTTCTGGCTGGATGTATTTCACTCTATCCGATCAGGCTGTGGCCCAAGGAAGAGATGTATGGTCCTGGATTGAAAGTCCGGTCACTGGCGGGGCTGCCGCCACGGCTTTCATGGTCGTCATCATGGCAAATATGGGATTTTGGGGCACGTTGACGGCAGATATGCCCACGCTTTCCCGCTATATAAAGGCACCAAAAAATGAAAAAAATTGGTTTAAGCGCAATAAGGGGCAAATAATTGGGAATATTATCACCTATCCCATCACGCAGACGTTCATGGTGATTATCGGAGCCGTTTCTTATATGGCCGTTTCCAATTATGATCCTGTAGTTGCCATACAGGGATCGGCAAGTGGAATTGCTCTCGGCGTCCTTTTAATCATGATCGTATTCGCTCAATGGTCGACGAATACTACGGCCAATGTCATTCCCGCGGCTACCATTTTCTCCAATGTCATGGGTCCTAAAATGCCATTTTGGGCGGGAGTCGTTGTGGCAGGGGTTATTGGGATAGTAGTTCAGCCATGGAGCCTGTTCGGCGTCATAATAGAAGTTTTATTAATAATAGGCGGCATCCTGGCATCCATTGTCGGCATCCTGATAGCGGATTACTATTTCCTCCGTAAACGGAGAGTGAATGTACGAGACCTCTATGAGAGTGAAGGCCAGTATAAATACTTGAATGGAGTGAATTGGGCAGGGATCATTTCTTGGGTGATTGGCGGAATCGGTGCCACGATTTTTTCAAATTACTCGTTTATTATTGGCTTTCTTCTCGGCGGTGCAAGTTATTATATATTAGCTAAGTATTGGTGGTTCAAGCAATATGAACAAGCTGAAATCATTGATCCCAGCGATGAGAAATATTTAGGAATTTCCGTTGGCAGGGATTGGGAAATTGGGAAAGGTCCAGAACTTGAGGAAGAGATGGTTTTTCCGGCTTCAACCGGCAAAGAGAATGTATGAAAAGGGGGAATGGAAATGTCCGAATATCAAGAGTATCGCTTAGAAAGGGAACAAATCGATTTTTTACTTGAAAGAGGATATCGAATCACCCGGGTTTCCGAAAGTTTAAGTGGAGCTTTTCTCGATTTTGAACTGATTGAAGGAACGAAGCAGGAATGGAAGCAATTGAACATCAAAACCCCGGAAGGAAGGAAATACTTCTCTACACTGCTAGTAAAAAAATTGAATTGAAATGGTTATGAACCGGGCCTATTCCTCACGAATGGGTCCTTTTTCTTGTTCCTGTTCGATTTTTTTGTAGAATTTTGACGTTAGATTTTCTAACAAGTGTCTGGAGATTTAAAGGTTGTCCGTTTATAATAGATTTTAAAGCAGTTTTATAAAAGGATGTGTATGGATGAATACATCGATTACAATCGAGGAAATTCTAACACGCAAGTATTTTAATCTGACGGATATAATTGCAGGTAGCGGTGGGATAAAGCGTCAAGTGAAGTGGGTACATTGTATGGAAGTCACCCAAATCAGCCATTTGTTAAATGGAAATGAACTGATTCTGACTACCGGTTTAGGGTGGAAAGATTGCGATGACACATTTCTATCCTACTTAAGACAGTTAATTGAATGCGATGCAGCTGGACTCTGTATAGAGGTTGGCGCAAACACCATGGCCGTGCCGCAATGTGCCATTGATCTCGCAAATGAACGGCAATTCCCTATCATCCTATTTCATGAAGAAGTCCCTTTCGTAGAAATCACGCAGGATATTCATTCCCTTATCATCAATAAACAATATCAGATGATCTCCAACTTAGAAAACTACTCCCAGCAGTTAAATAAAAATCTCCTCGAAATTGACCATTATGAACCAATTCTAAAATTTCTCCACAGCTATTTAAATGTACAGGTTATTCTTATCTTTAATGAAAATGATATAGCCAGCATTCCAAAAACCAAGAAAAAAATGACCTTTCAAATGGTAGCGGACATATACGAAGAGAAGCGGAAATTGGATAAGACCGTTCTTGGACAGCCGATTCAAGTGCTCGGTGAAAATTATGCGGAACTGCTCATTTGCAGCAACGACAGGGAGTTGACTGATTTTGATTCACTGATATTGGATCGAACGGCTACCGCATTGGCACAGCATCTATTAAGGGAGTTATATATAGAAGAAAAGAAAATGTCGGAAGAAAGTAAATGGCTTACAAATTGGATTGAAGGTGAATATAGTGACGAAGCAATCCGGGAGAGGCTTTCCTATATTGATCCGAAAATGCAGTTGGATGGCGGAATTGTTTGCATTTGCAAACAACACCCAAAATATAATAAAAGTTCCACAAAACTAGATGGAACCTATTTTAAGATAATGTTTAGAACAGTTTTTGAACAGTACGGCTTTCAGATATTTTCCATGGAAATACATCAGCATCTTGTTTTTATTTTAGGTGATAATCGTTCATCTGAAGATTGGAAATCAAGGATTACAAGCGCGGTGGATCGAATCAAGAAAATGGATGTAAGCGGGCGTAATCGCATGGGTCTGCTTTCCATTGGGTTTGGAAAGCATGTTCAAAGGTTAAGTGAGATTTATAAAAGTTATGAAACGGCCCGTGAGACTTTGCTGCTTCAGGATACACTACCAGAGGATAACAGGAGCCTCTTTTATCAGGACTTACATATGCATCGCATGATTTCGCTCATAAATAAACATGGTAATCTGGAGGAAACGGTGTACGAATATTTAGGTCCGGTCATTGAATATGACAAGCAAAACAATGGTGAGTTAATGCCTACCTTGAAGACCTATCTTGCCTGTAACGGTTCCAAACAGGAAACATCGAAACAACTATTCATTGTCCGGCAAACGCTATACCATAGGCTTGAAAAATTGGAGAAACTGCTAGGTTCTGATTTTATGCGTTCAGATAAGCGTCTAGGCCTTGAATTCATGATTTTTGCATTGGATTTCTTACAATACAGCAGCAGGCAGATAAGTGGGAAATATGTAGACAAATATATTGGGAGATAAAAAAATAAGTACGGCTGAAGGGTGTCCCGGGGACACTCCTTTTTTTGAATGCAAGGAAATAATGCTGACATCAAATTGGCCTATATAGCTTCTTGATGTCAGCATCTTAAATTAATATTCATCTTTTTTGGAAAGGCAGCGGTCACATTCCAAGAGGTAGGATTCAGCTTGTTCCGTGATATGGGTCCCGCATTCCGAACATTGTTTAGGCGGCAGAGTCCTGAAGAATTCCAATGGGTTTTTAGTTTGCATGATGATTCCCCCTTATGACTTGGTTTAATTTAGTCTTCGTGTTTCGAAAGGCAGCGGTCACATTCCATTAAGTAGGATTCAGCTTGTTCCGTGATATGGGTTCCGCATTCCGAACATTGTTTAGGCGGCAGAGTCCTGAAGAATTCCAATGGGTTTTTAGTTTGCATGATGATTCCTCCCTTTTGATTTGGTTTAATCAGTCTTCGCGTTTGGAAAGGCAGTAGTCACATTCCATTAAGTAGGATTCAGCTTGTTCCGTGATATGGGTTCCGCATTCCGAACATTGTTTAGGCGGCAGAGTCCTGAAGAATTCCAGTGGATTTATAGTTTGCATGATGGTTCCTCCTTTTTTTATTTGGTTTAATCAGTCTTCGCGTTTGGAAAGGCAGCGGTCACATTCCATTAAGTAGGACTCAGCGTGCTCAATAATATGGTCACCGCACTCGGGGCAATGTTTAGCAGGGATATTGCTAAAAAACTCAATGGACTTTTTCATTTGCATGATATTTCCTCCTTTTTAATGTTAGATATATTTTCCAATCGTTTTATTCTTCACGTTTGGAAAGGCAGCGATCGCATTCCATCAGATAGGAATTTGAGTGGTCCACATGTGTTTCACCACACTCCGGGCAATGTTTAAATGAATCGATTATGAATAAATCTGATTGATTTGCTTGCATGTCTCGCTCCCTCTCTTTATAGTACAGTTTTTGGTGTTTGCTTGTTGTTGTAATACAGTATATACCCGAATTTGGAAAATGTATAGGTATTTTACAGAAAATTTGAAATTTTTTTCATGAATAGTGTGAAAACCTTATAGGAAAGGGGTTTATCATCTATTTTTTTTTTGTTTTTCTTCACGGCAAATAGGAAATCGAAGAAATAATGCCTATTATGAAGGAGGAAAACAAAGAGGGAGCGAAAGGGAAAGACAATTTTCAATTGGTTGAGATAGGTATTAATGTAACAGATGTGGAACAGGAAAGTTCAGTGATCAGAGAATTCCAGTTTCACAGCCTATGTAACAAATAAGAGCCTGTTTTAAAATGACGGAAAACTTCAAGTGGCAGCGATTATTTGTAAGTTACTGGGGGAAATGCTTATTTAACAATCAAAAAAATGTCCATGTGGTTTTAGTACATCAGTAATGAGGTAACTTGCTAGTAGAAGTACAATAATGGGAGGTAGCATATGTCGAAAGCGATGATTATCATCAATCCATCTTCAGGTAAGGAAAAGGCAGGAAAGATTTTGCCGAAAGCGGAAAAGGCACTTGGTGAAATTTATGATGAGGTAAGCGTTTGTAAAACGGAAGGAGAGGGGGATGCTACGAATTTTGCTAAGGAGGCCTGTGCAGAAAGGTTCGATGCTGTCATTTCCATGGGTGGGGATGGAACGGTGAATGAGATAGTGAATGGCTTGGGCGAGCAGCAACATCGGCCTATTTTCGGAATCATTCCACTAGGAACCATTAATGATTTCGCGAGATCTTTGAGAATACCCCTGGATCCCAATGCAGCCATTGAGATATTAAAGGATATGCATATGAAGGAATCAGACATAGGGAAGATCAATGACCGTTACTTCATGAATGTGTTGGCAGTAGGGGCTATCGCCGAGGCTACCTATAATGTTACCGTTGAACAAAAAACCCGTCTGGGGTCTTTTGCATATTTCATTGAAGGAGCAAAAGCGATCATTAAAAAGACTCCGTTTCCTTTAACGGTTGAACATGATCAGGGAAAGTGGATAGGCGAGGCACATTTACTAATTGCAACAATGACTAACTCTGTCGGCGGTTTCGAACAACTTGCACCAGAGGCGGAAGTGAATGATGGAAAGCTGCACACATTCATCATTAAGGATTTATCTCTTCCTCTCATCGTCAAGATCATTCCCAGTTTAATTAGGGGGGAGATCAAGGGGCATGACGAAGTTGAATATATTAAAACATCCAAGCTCCATTTAGCCACATCAGAGGAACTAGCAGTCAATATCGATGGCGATGAAGGCATCCTTCTTCCTTTCCAGGCAAATGTACTGCACAAACATCTTCGCCTCTTTGTCCCGGGAACTAAATAAGTTTTTTAGTCCCAGCTTGTTATGTGGGGTGTCTTTTCACAAAGACCATTTTCATTCATCATTTGGGAAAAGCTGATTATGGTTAGCCAATCAGCTTTTTTCTGTTTTATGTGTACCCAAGTTTGTTGATGGAGTTGATTTTGTAAAACATCCAATCACTTCAATCTTCATGATATTAAAACAGGTATCATTATTCAGGAGGATTCTAGGTTAGAATAGTTAATGCATGAATGAATGGGTATAAATATGTTACGCTTATAGTTATGAGAATAGATGAGAGAGGAAGTTTGATGTTTGTATGGAGTTTTTTCTTGTTATATTAGCCCTTCTTATATTGATTGGAGTGTCTAATGTAATTAACCATTTTATACCCTTTATACCTGTACCATTAATACAAATAACACTGGGTGTCATATTGGCGCTTTTACCCCTGGGTATGCATGTTGAGATGGAGACGGAATTGTTTTTGCTGTTATTCATCGCGCCCCTATTGTTCAATGATGGGAAAAATGTACCCCGAACAGCACTATGGAAGTTGAGAGCACCCATTCTAATGCTTGCACTAGGCCTAGTATTCATAACGGTTTGGGCAGGCGGGTATTTAATTAATTGGATGATCCCTTCGATTCCATTACCGGCGGCTTTCGCTTTGGCGGCCATTTTGTCACCTACAGATGTTGTGGCAGTGAGCGCTTTGGCGAGTCGGGTCAAGCTACCGAAGAGCATCATGCACCTTCTCGAAGGAGAAGGACTAATGAATGATGCATCAGGTCTAGTTGCCTTTAAGTTTGCCGTTGCGGCTACAGTTACTGGTGTTTTCTCCTTAGTCGATGCAACCTTCAGTTTCATATGGATTGCAATTGGCGGGTTTGTAGGTGGAGCAATACTTGCTTTCATCATTATCAGGCTTCGTGTAGTTCTTCGCCGTTTAGGGATGGAAGACGTCACGATGCATATGCTGATCCAAATCCTAACTCCTTTTATTATTTTCCTCGCTGTGGAACATTTCCACCTTTCTGGGATTTTAGCGGTCGTGGCTGGAGGGATTGTCCATGCCATTGAACGAGATAGGGAAATATCACCAACTGTGGAACTACAGGTAGTTTCAAGAAGTACATGGTCCGTCATTTTATATATATTGAATGGCCTTGTATTCGTTTTGCTTGGCTTGCAAATCCCAAGCGTTGCGAAAACTATCTTTCAAGATCCAGCCTTCAATAATGGACAAGTGATCATTTATATCGTGGTCATTACACTTTTCCTCTTCGCTTTACGATTCATTTGGCTTACGGCTGCCTGGTCGATTGGCTGGATGACGAAAAAAGCAGGCGCCCAAAAACCGGACTTCAAAGCGGCCGGAATCATTACCATTTCCGGTGTTCGCGGAGCGGTAACGTTAGCGGGTTCGTTTTCGATTCCGTATGTGTTGGCGGATGGAAGTCCTTTTCCTGAGCGTTCGTTAATCATTTTCATAGCAGCAGGAGTCATTTTGCTGACCTTGATTGTTGCGAGTGTATTTCTGCCAATCGTGGCACGGTCTGAAGAAGAGGAAGTGGTGGACAAGCAGGCTGACAAAACGAAAACTGCAGCCATTCACTCACATCAAGCGGCTATTCGAGTGATTGAGTCACAAATGACTGATGAAAACCGGGAAGCGGCTTTATCGATCATTTCGAGGTACTGTACCAAGATCAATGACTTGTCCTATGTAGAACAGGAGAAAGAACCAGCTGCATTAAGGGAAGAAGAGAAGGATCTACGCTTCAAGGCCCTTGAAGCAGAGCAAAGATTCCTGGATAAGCTCATTAAGGATGAAAAAGTGGACCGGGAGACGGCGTATATATGCAAGGAATACATCCAGCGTATGGAAAGTGCCGTAACTAATCGACTGAAGTTCCGTTTTTTCAGGTCAATAACGCTTTTCAGAAGAAGTATGCTGAGGGTTTTAAAATTATTTTTCCCTAATAAAAGAGAAATAAGAAAAATCAATCTTGAGAGATTGGAAAGGGTAAGGGATCTTAAAATCAGGATGTATAAAGCTGCCATCCAAGAGATACAGGCAGGGATTACAGCTGATAATCATAAGACATCCTCGATGCTCATAGATGAGTATAAAGTGCTGATTTTAAAATGTAAACGTGAAAATAGGGGCCGGACCCCGAGTAAAATGGTCGATTATGAAAGAGAGCTGTTCTATAAAGCGATCCAGGCAGAACGGGACGAAGTGCAGGATATGTTTGAAAAACGAGTAATTTCCCGAGATGTTGCCAACATACTCCGCCAGCAGATCAATTTACGGGAAGCACTAACAATCAATGAAAATACACATTGATTTACTTAAGGAGCACTGCCGATATATTCGGCAGTGCTCCTTGCGGTTTGTGAAGGGAGAATCGGACGGGTCATCGAATCATTAATGTATCCAATAATTGATGAAAGAGGGTGTGTTCAATGAAACAGGACAAGGAAATCGGGACCATCACCTTAACGACTTATTTACCGGAATATCTTCACCAGCTTTCCCAGTTTTATTTACCGGATACACAAACCCCTTTTTCTGCTCTGCCTGAAGAGTCACTGAAATATTGCCGGGAAGATTACGATAGGCATCCTATCGTAATAATGGATGAGGGTATTCCAGTTGGTTTTTTCGTTTTACACATTGGCGAGAATATCACCCCTTTCACCAATGATAAAAAAGCGATATTACTCCGTGGATTTCTTGTTGATCAAAAGCATCAAGGTAAAGGTTTTGCGAAGAAAGCCTTGCAAATCCTTCCGGAATTCGCAAAAGCGATTTTTCCAAACAAGGATTCGATCATTCTGGCAGTGAACGTCATGAACGTGATTGCAAAATCGCTATATGCGAAATCGGGGTATCAGGATACAGGGATTCAAAAAGTAGGCAGAAGCGGGTTGATGGAGATAATGGAGTATAGATTAGATACGATGAACAAGGATATGGAATAAGAAACGAATACTAATATTGTTTGATCTAGACTTTTCCAAGAGGAGAGGTCTTTTTTTGTCGAATTTGTTACAGGTTTCATTACGAAACCAATGAATTAGAAGTGCTGCTTTTAATAATGCCGCTGCCTTATGGTACACTTTACTTAATGCAAAATTCGTTAATCGAGGTGTAGTCCTAATGAAAACAGTCGTAGTCGTAGGTGGAGGCATTACCGGTTTATCAACCATGTATTATTTACAAAAAACAGTTAAAGCGAGGAACCTCTCCGTACGATTGATATTAATAGAAGGAAATGAGGAACTAGGCGGTAAAATAAGGACTGTGCACAATGGTCCATTTAAAATTGAAGCGGGTGCCGATTCGATTGTCGCCAGGAAACAAAATATAAAACCATTTATTAAGGAATTGAACCTAGAGGATCAAGTTGTCTATAATGCGACGGGAAAATCATTCATCCATACAGATGGGATGCTGAAGGGAATTCCCGAGGATGCCCTATTCGGAATACCAATGAGCCTTGAGTCGCTGGCGAAAAGCGATCTGGTTTCTGCCCAAGGGAAGGTTGACGCCTTAAAGGATTTCTATACAAAAAATGAGACGTTTACGAAGAATGACTCAATTGGTTTATTTCTTGAAAGCTTTTTAGGTAAGGAATTGGTGCAAAAGCAGATAGCGCCTGTCCTATCGGGTGTTTACTCAGGAAAATTAAATGAATTGACCATTGCCAAAACACTGCCAGAGATGCTGGATTATAAAAATGAATATGGCAGTATAATACGCGGTCTATCGGAAAATAAGCAGAAATACCAAAGCAAGGGAAATAAGAAGTTCCTTTCGTTTAAAAATGGCTTATCAACATTGGTTGATCGAATTGAGGAAAGCCTCGATATGGTGGAAATTTTAAAAGGGGTCAGTGTGGATAAAATTGGAGTTGGAGATGAAGGGTACATCATTTCATTGGCAAACGGTGAAACGCTGGAAACGGACTTCATCGTATTGAGTACACCGCATACAGTTGCCCAGAAATTATTGGTTGATCGGGAGTTGGATGAGGACTTCGACGGCTTGATCAATAGTTCGATGATTAGCGTTTATCTTGGATTCGATATCCCGGACAGCATGCTTCCTAAAGACGGGACGGGTTTCATTGCAGGTGATAATAGTGATTTGATCTGCAATGCATGTACATGGACAAGCCGGAAATGGGAGCATACTTCTGAAAACAGTCAGCTTTTGGTACGGCTTTTTTATAAAAGCTCTAGTCCGGACTATGAACGCTTACGGTCCCTTACAAACCAGGAATTGATCCAGGTGGCTTTACGCGACATTAAAAACAGTCTAAGCATTTCCGGGAATCCAGTAACTAGTGAAGTGACGAAATGGCATGAAAATATGCCGAACTACCATATTAAGCATCCTCAAATCGTTCAATCACTGGAGGCGAAAATCTCCGAGAATTACCCGAATGTTTTACTTGCGGGCTGTTCATACAATGGTGTCGGAATACCGGACTGTATTGCTGATGGGGAAAAGAAAGCGCAAGAGATATGTCTGAATTTGTAAAAGGGGGACTGCCAGATGGCGGTCTCAGACTGTAGACAAACTCGAGGAAAGATATCATCTACTGTTTTTTGAGTGTTATTAAAATGGAACGTTGATTTCCGCTCCAGGCACTCGCTTTCCGCGGGCGGTCCGGGAGCCTCCTCGGCGCACTTGCGCCTGCGGGGTCTCCCTGGACACGCTTTTCCCGCAGGAGTCTCGTACCTTCCGTTCCAATCAACTTTGTTTTAACTTTTAGCAATTTTGTAATAGGTACGATTGCAGCACCAGCTATGATAATAATATCCAAGAATCTCAATAGGAAAACGTGATTGGAAGAGGACACCAAACATATTTGCGGTTCTTTTTTAGCAATGTACGGAAAGAAAGGATCATCAAAAAGGTCTGGCACGTCACATTTGGCAAGAATACGTGGAAGAATCACGAGAGGTAACTATTCCTATACCCTGCTTTGCTTCATTTCCAATAGTAAATCAGAAAGGACTGCCCTGTGGCGGTCCTTTTTTTTGCATGACTGGAAATTCCGTTTGAATTTTCCCGCATTTCCTGTATAATGATATCCGTAAAATTAAACTGGAAGTTTACTTATATAAAACTTTATCTACTGTGGGTTTACTATAAGTAAACCGAATGAGGTTAATATGATGCAAATTGGAAAAAAAATAAAGAACCTTCGCTTGAAAAAAGGATTGACCCAGGAAGAATTGGGGGAAAGAACGGATTTAAGCAAAGGATATATTTCACAGTTGGAAAGGGATCTTAGTTCCCCTTCAATTGAAACTCTTTTCAATATTTTAGAAGTACTCGGCTGCAAGCCGAAGCAGTTCTTCGATGAAGAGGATCAAGTCCAAAAAGTGGTTTATGAAGAAGAAGCACAAACATTTTTCATCGATGAAGAACGCGGGTATCAAATCCAGTGGCTCGTGCCTGAGTCGAATGAAAAGGAAATGGAACCTATTCGGCTGATTCTCCAGGAAAAAGGGGAGTTCAAACAGTTTGAACCATCCCTTTCGGAAACATTCGGTTATGTATTAAGCGGAAGAGTCATTGTAAAGCTTGGTACACATACGTATTTCGTCAAGGCAGGGGAATCGATTTATTTTCATGCTTCAGATGAACATCAAATCATCAATGATTTTGAAGGTCCGTCAGAGCTATTACTCGTGGTGACGGAATCATACTTATAGAATTCAAAACAAATGCAATCGTTGAAGATTGATGAGTAAGGTAATGGAGAGAGGGAAGAAGATATGGCAAACGGGAATATAATACGCTTCGATCAGGTTACGAAGCAATTTGATGATGATACGGTAGTTCTCGATAATGTTAGTTTTGAAATCGAGAGAGGGAAGTTCTATACGCTCTTGGGTCCTTCCGGATGTGGGAAGACTACGATCCTTCGCTTGATTGCCGGATTTACGGAAGCATCCAAAGGTGATATTTACTTCGAAGGAAAAAAGATCAATGATGTGCCAGCCAATAAAAGGCAAGTGAATACGGTATTTCAGGATTATGCACTTTTTCCGCATTTAAATGTGTTTGAAAACGTAGCATTTGGTCTTCGGATTAAAAAAATGAAGAATTCGGAAGTGGAAATCAAGGTGAAGGAAGCCCTCAGCTTTGTTAATTTGGATGGGTATGAAAAACGGGAGATCAGGGAAATGTCCGGCGGTCAGCGGCAACGGGTAGCGATTGCCAGAGCGATTGTTAATGAGCCGGAAGTCATCCTTCTGGATGAACCGCTATCTGCCCTCGATTTAAAATTGCGTACAGAAATGCAATATGAATTGCGGGAGCTGCAACAGAGGCTTGGTATCACGTTTATCTTCGTCACTCATGACCAAGAGGAAGCGTTAGCGATGTCAGATGAGATTTTTGTCCTTAACAAAGGGAAGATTCAGCAAAGTGGAACTCCTACGGATATTTATGATGAACCGCTGAATCGGTTCGTTGCAGATTTCATCGGTGAGTCTAATATTGTAAAAGGAAAAATGATTGAAGATTACCGTGTGGAATTCGTCGGCAGACAGTTCGAATGTGTCGACCAAGGATTGAACAGTAATGAAGCTGTCGATATCGTCATCCGCCCGGAAGATTTAGAGATTACTTCCGTAGATCGCGGAAAACTGCAAGTTCGGGTGGACTCCCAGCTATTTCGCGGTGTTCATTATGAAATCAGCTGTTATGACCATGATGGAAATGAATGGCTTGTCCAATCAACGAAAAAAGTGGCAGTTGGAGATGAAATAGGTCTTTATTTCGATCCAGAATCGATTCATGTCATGCGATTGGGTGAAACGGAAGAAGAATTCGATAAACGTCTGGAAGCGTATCATGATGGAGAAAGTCATGAAGAATAAAATATCCCGGAATATTTACTTCATACCCTATGTCTTATGGATCGCTTTATTCGTGATTGCACCCATTTTGTTAATCCTTTACTATTCCTTCTTTGACATTGAAGGCAATCTATCTTTGATTAACTATCAAAAGTTCTTTACGCCAGTATATTTAACAATGACATTAAGCTCATTTTGGTATGCTTTCCTGATTACGGGAATATCCCTTTTAGTCGCTTACCCAACCGCATATTTGTTAACGAAAACAAAGCATAAGCAGTTGTGGCTTTTGCTGATCATCGTTCCTTCCTGGATCAATTTACTTTTGAAGGCTTATGCCTTCATTGGTATTTTTGGCACGTATGGTGTCGCGAATGGTTTTCTAGAGGCTGTAGGAATCGGGAAGCAGCAGATTCTCTTTACGGATTTCAGCTTCATATTCGTTTCGGTTTATATCTTCATCCCGTTTATGATCTTACCGATATTCAATGCGCTTGATAAAATGAATCCAACCCTTTTGGATGCGGCCAATGACTTGGGAGCGTCCCGATGGATGACATTCCGCCGTGTCATTTTTCCATTGACGTTAGATGGTGTAAAGACGGGATGCCAGGTAGTCTTCATCCCGGCACTTTCTTTGTTCATGCTTACAAGACTGATTGCCGGTAACCGCGTCATTACGCTTGGTACGGCTATCGAGCAGCACTTCCTTGTGACACAGGATTGGGGAATGGGTTCCACAATTGCGGTATTTTTGATTATTATAATGTTCCTGATTATGTTTGTAACGGGTAACCGAAAGCAGGGTGTGTAAATTGGGCAATAAATTATCACCAACATCAAAAGCGTTTCTCGTTTTGATTTTTCTCATACTCTATGCACCGATTTTCTTTTTAGTCTTTTACTCTTTTAACAGCGGTGGAACGATGTATGACTTTAAAGGGTTCACGATGGAGTGGTACAAGGAACTGTTCCAAGATACAAGGCTGCTGATCATTGTATTGAATACACTTGTGATCGCTTTATTATCTGCACTGATCTCAACGATCATTGGGGTGATGGGGGCGATTGGAATTCGGTCCTTTACGAGCAGTAAAGCTAAGAATACGGTATTATCATTGAATAATGTATTGATTGTCAGTCCCGATGTGATCATCGGTGCTTCCTTCCTGATTTTATTCACAATGGCCGGGATCAAGCTTGGATTCTACTCGGTACTGTTGTCGCATATCGCCTTCAGCATCCCGATCGTAGTGCTGCTGGTCCTTCCGAAACTTCAGGAAATGAGCCCTACTTTAATTGATGCGGCCCGAGATTTGGGGGCAAGCCGGTGGGATGTATTGACGAAGGTCATCCTTCCATACATCTTACCAGGCATCTTTGCTGGTTTTTTTATGGCATTGACTTATTCACTTGATGATTTTGCAGTTACGTTCTTTGTGACCGGTAATGGCTTCTCCACTCTTTCTGTGGAAATCTATTCATTGGCCCGCCGTGGGATTTCATTGAATATCAATGCACTATCGACACTGCTGTTCGTCGTGACACTGCTGTTGGTTGTCGTATATTACTTTATAACTCAACGTGTAAGGCAAACGGGAATGGGGGGGAAACGATGAAAAGGCTTGTCCAAATGTTTTTGATCATTTCCCTCGTATCCGCTTTGTTGCTATATGCGATTTCAAGATTGAATTCATCGCAAGGGTTTACGAGCAGCAATACGCTTACCATCTATAATTGGGGCGATTACATCGATACGGATCTAATCGAACGTTTTGAAAAAGAAACAGGTATAAAGGTCATTTATGAGACGTTCGATTCGAATGAGGCCATGATGACTAAAATCGAACAAGGCGGTACGACTTATGACATTGCCATTCCGTCTGAGTATATGATCGATAAGATGCGGCAAGAAGACTTGCTGATTCCCTTGGATCATTCCAAGCTTCCGAATTTGAAAAATATCGATGAGCGATTCATGGATCTGCCATTCGATCCGGAGAATAAATATTCCGTCCCTTATTTCTGGGGAACGGTTGGAATTGTTTACAATTCCAAGATGCTCGGTGGCAAAGAAATAACGGCCTGGGCGGATTTATGGGATAAAGATTTAAAAAATGAAATCCTTTTGACGGATGGGGCAAGAGAAGTGATGGGCATGGGTCTCAACTCTTTGAATTATTCATTGAATGATATAGATGAAGAACACCTTCAAGAGGCAAAGTCCAAACTTGATGCCCTCACCCCGAATATTAAAGCAATAGTAGGAGATGAAAGCCGCATGCTATTGGAAGCCCAGGAAGCGTCGATTGGCCTTGTTTGGTCGGGAGTTGCTTCTGAAATCATGGCTGAAAATGAAGATCTCGAATACGTTGTTCCAAAAGAGGGGTCCAATTTATGGTTTGATAATATGGTCATACCGAAAACAACCAAAAATGTCGATGCGGCTCACCAGTTCATCAACTTCATGCTGGACCCGAAAGTTGCGGCACAGAATGCTGAATATGTAAGTTACTCGACACCTAATAAAGAAGCACTGAAATATATGCCTGAAGAAGTGGTGAAGGATGAACGTTTCTATCCATCACCGGAACTGACAAAGAAACTCGAAGTGTACGAAAACCTCGGGAAGAAAAACTTGGCCCATTACAACGAACTCTTCCTTGAATTCAAGATGCATCGTAAATAACACATGAAAAAAAGCATGGTGTAGGAATTCCCTCCGTACACCATGCTTTTTTGTTTCTATATTTTTTCACTCAGTTATCTATATATCAAAGTCGATATAACGGTATAATTTTTTTTGTAATGATCAACCAAATCTCAATGTAAAATTGGTAGCAGAATGGAATACTCTAAAATATCTGTAGGGATATATGTATGTTAGTATAATGATGGGTTAGTGCATATTAAGGAATCTTAAGGATTAATTAATATTTCCAAGCTATCATTATAGAAAAATTAAGGGAGAGTATTCATGAAACTATTAAGAAGCACGAAGGCATATATTTGGGCAGGGAGCATTCTAATCATTGCCGGGATCATGGTATTTGCGATGATCTCGTCATCGGATAAGACAATGGCGAGTATCGATGGCGAGAAAATCAGTAAGGATGAGCTGTATGACGCGCTTGTTGCGGGTTACGGAGCAGATACTTTAGACCTGTTAGTTACGAATAAATTGGTTGAATTGGAAGCGGAAAAAGCGGGAATTAAAATAAAGGATGAAGAAATCCAGAAAGAAATCGATACTATGGTTGAGTCCTATGGTGATGAAAAGTCGTTTAAAGAGCAATTGGAAGCTAGCGGTTCTTCCATGGAGGCCTTAAAAAAGGACATCGTGGTTTATCTGCAAACGAAAAAACTGGTCGAACCGAGAATTACCGTGACGGACGATGAAATCAGTACGTATTTTGAAGATAATAAAGAAACATTTGATCAAGCTGAACAAGTGCAAGCTAGTCATATTTTAGTCGAAGACGAAAAAACGGCTAAAAAAGTTGCGAAAGAAATTGCAGAAGGCGGTGATTTCGCTAAATTGGCAGCTAAATATTCCACTGATACACAAACGGCGGATAACGGTGGAAGCCTGGGGTATTTCGGGAAAGGTGATATGGTGGGAGAGTTTGAAGATGTCGCCTTTGATCTTGATATAAATAAAGTCAGTGACCCAGTCAAATCCGATTATGGATACCATATCATAAAAGTAACCGGTAAGAAGAAAGCAAAAAAGGCTAATTTAGAAGACAGTAAAGATGTAATTAAAGAAACGCTTCTTTCTGAAAAATTACAAGAGGAATATCCAGTTTGGTTGGCTGAAGTGAAAAAAGACCATGAGATAACGAATAAATTAGAGGGTTCTAACTAAGGTCATCAAGTGAAATGATATATGAAAAAACAAAAGGGTTCCGGAAAATGTACCTTTCATCAAATGATGTTCCCGAACCAATTGACCCAAAGCAACACCTTCAACTCCATAGGTATGGTTCTGTCTGAATTTTATACAGAGTTGATTGGAGAGGAAGGTACGAGACTCCTGCGGGAAAAGCGTGTCTAGGGGAGACCCCGCAGGCGCAAGCCGAGGAGGCTCCACGACCGCCCGCGGAAAGCGAGTGCCTGGAGCGGAAATCAACATCCAAATTGTACAAGCCATAAAAAAAGCTGAGGCATTATGCCTCAGCTTTTTTATATATTAGAAGTTGGATGAAATGGATTTTTGATTGGATAATCCTGATTTTTTAACGATTTCATCACTCTCTTTTTCACCTTTATCATTATCGGCTTTCAATGATTGTGATGGTGTTTCTTTCAGCTGTTTACCGGCAACGACCACTTTTGAACTGATGTCCTTCAATTCACTTGTTGCGTCTTTAGCCGTACCAAGGGCATCAGTGGAGATATCCTTTACTTCGGATACTTTACCCACCACGTCTTCATTAACGGTTTCATATAGTGTTTCAACGTCATTGATTGCCTCTTTAATCGTCTCCGTTGCCCCTTTGACTCCTGATACCATCTGTTCCTTCATTTCGCCTGGATTTTCCTTGACCTGTTCAATCATATTCATGGAGTTGTCTTTTAAAAGGACGGCTGAACGCTTTACTTTATTTCTTGTATTGGAGTCAAGCAAGGTCAACGCACCACCAACAAGCCCCCCAATCAGGATCCCTTTTAAGAGTTTGCTATTCGGTTGAGTTTCGATAGTCGATTGATTTTCGATAGTTGATTGAGTCATTTATATTTCCTCCTTTAGAATAGTAGATTGTTTGCTTACTTTGGGTTTTCCCTTATTTACCATAAGTTAAACTGGAAATAATAAACTATGATGGGATTGACATAATAAATAAAACAATAGTAATCTACATATAGTTAAATGACTGAACTACTTTTCGAGAGGTGCAATGATGACTAATGACAAAGTTTCTGGATTGATTGATCGATATATGAGGGTATCCTTCTATGTTAATAAGATGGGTGAGCTTTTAATAAAAGACCAGATTTGTGATGTGCTGACGAACGAACAATACTATACTTTACGGTTCATTCAACAACAGCGGTTGTGTACATCGACGGAAATCAGTGATGCCTTTTATATTAATAAGAGTGCCGTCACTTCCAACATCAACAGGCTGGAAGGCAAAGGATTGATAGAACGAGAACAGGACCTGGTTGACCGAAGGGTCTTTCACTTGAAGCTTTCCAAAGAGGGGGAAGCATTGTTACATGAAACGGAAAGTAAGATTCATAAATTGGTAGAGAGCATCATGACGAAATTCGATTATGAAGAGATTGTTAGATTCCTTGATACATATGAGAAGCTTTCACAAATTTTCATTCAAATGAAAAATGAGGAATTGGAGGAAATATAAATGAGGGGATCATAAAGGGAAGATGGCTGGTCATTATCGTTTGGGTTGCAATTACAGCAGGATTATTGTTTGCGGCACCGAATATGGCGGAACTGTCCGGAATAAGGGACAGCTGGATGTACCGGCAGAGTATTCCTCTGGGATGGCCAATGAGCTAATGAAAGAGATCCAGGACAAGGATGAGTCACAAGTGGCTCTCGTATTCCATGGTGATAAGAAGTTGTCTTCCTCGGAATTGAAAGAGATTGAGATAGCGATCCAAAAGCTTGAAAAGAATAAAGCAGAGCTTGGCATCAAAGAGGTCATGACCCATTTTAAAGAGCCCTCGCTAAAAGGTCAGTTGGTCTCGGAGAATGAATCAACAGTTTTGACTTCCATCACGATGGTCAAGGGGGTCCGAGAAGCTAAGGACGTGATCGATGCCCTTTATAAAGAGTTGGAACAAGTGGATGTCGATCATTATTACACAAGCAGCTGGATGATCGATGAAGATCTTAATGCCAATTCCCAAGAGGGGCTGAAGAAAACTGAAGGCATCACGGTTGTCTTCATTCTGGCTGTATTGCTGATAGTCTTCCGTTCAGTGGTGACACCGATCATTCCGTTAGTAACAGTCGGTTTCACTTATTTATGTTCACAATCCATCGTCTCATTCCTGGTGGATAAATGGGACTTTCCGATTTCGTCTTACACCCAAATATTCCTGGTAGGTATTTTATTTGGAATCGGGACTGATTATTGCATCCTGCTTCTTAGTCGTTTCAAGGAGGAGCTATCGTCACAGGAGTCCTTGCCTGAAGCGATCGTGGAGACATACCGAACCGCCGGTAAGACTGTCTTCTTCAGTGGGCTGACCGTAATGATTGGCTTTGTGGCAATCGGTTTTTCTACTTTTAAGCTCTATCAATCTGCGGCGGCCGTTGCAATAGGGGTTTTCATTTTAATGATCGCCCTTTATACGATCGTTCCATTTTTCATGGCGGTTCTTGGCAAGAAGCTATTTTGGCCGGCAAAAGGGAAGCTTGAGCATAGTGAAAGTAAACTATGGGGAATTCTGGGTAACTTCTCCTTGAACCGCCCATTGTTGGCGCTTATGATTGTTGCAATCGTCTGTGTTCCCTTTTTGTTTATGTATGATGGGAAGATTTCATATAACTCCCTTGAAGAAGCGGGTGATGATGTTCCTTCCATCATGGCATTTAATATCATTTCCGATGAATTCGGGCCAGGACAATCCATGCCAACACAGATTGTCATAAAAAATGACGAACGCATGGATTCGGAGGATTACGTCGCACTTGCTGAAAAAATCAGCCAGGAAGTCGTCAAGGTGGATGAAGTCGATGTAGTTCGTTCCATGACCCGCCCGACAGGTGAACCCATTAAGGACTTATTTGTCGCGAACCAAGCCGAAACTTTGGAAAAGGGAATCGGGGAAGGAAATGAAGGCATTAAACAAATCAGTGATGGATTAAAAACGGCAGGCAGTGAGCTTTCCGATTCAGGACCACGCTTGAAGCAAGCGACGGACGGAATAGGGGGTCTCATATCTGGCACCAATGAATTGAAGAGTGGCGTAGGTCAGGTGGAGAATGCGTTAACAAGCATTGAATCAGGCATTCGCGATGGGTCTTCAGGGACTGGGGACATAAAAAACGGACTGATTGAGGTCAAGGCAAACTTGGAGAAGCTCGCCGCCGGAAGCGGACAGCTCCTCGAAGGCTATAAACAATCAGCCAATGGGTTAAGTGAGCTCACAGGGGGATACAAAGAGATTCAAACTAGCCTTACGGGCGTATCACAAAGCCTTGCTGGTTTAAATCCTTTCTTTGAGCAAATGGAAGCCACACATCCAGAATTACAGGCTGATCAGTCCTATCAAACGATCAAGCAAACGGTGCAAGGGGCACAGAGTGGCTTGGAGCCCATGGCAGCAGGCCTATCCGAGCTCAATAGGAATCTTGGTTCAGTGTCCGGCGGTTTGAATACGACGAATCAAAATATGGCAGAGATCGTAAAGGGTCAAACTTCTCTTGGGGAGGGCCTGATCCAATTGATTTCAGGTGTTGACACTTTACAAAAAGGTCTAAGCACGATGGCCAATGGTCAGGGGGAAGTCATAAATAACCTGTCAGGATTTAAAGGAGGCCTTACCAGCTTAAGTAATGGGCAGCAAGAGCTCCTAAATGGCTTTTCAAGCCTCGGCGGGCAACTTACCGATTTGACAGATGGCTTAAATGAAAGTGCGGATGGTCTGAATGAAGTCCATGATGGACTATCGTCCGCACAGGGTTATTTATCAGGGCTGGCAAAAACGGATAAAACGGTAACAGGCATGTACATTCCCAAAGAAGTAGTGGAAAGCGAAGAATTCGGGGAAGCATTGAACGCGTATTTATCTGAAGATGGTAAAATCATGACCATGGATGTGGTATTCAAGGCGAATCCATATTCCAATGAAGCAATCGAGCAAATCGATTCGATCGAGGCAGCCGTTGAAAGAGTAACGAAAGATACAAAGCTTGAAAATGCGCAGGTGGCGATAGGGGGAATCACAAGTACACATCATGACTTGGGCATGATGTCTGAGGAGGATTTCTCGCGGACGGTCGTGTTGATGCTGTCGGGTATCGCAATCATTCTCTTTTTCATGCTGCGATCCTTGGTCATGCCGGTCTATTTGATTGTGTCGCTCGTTTTGACATATTATACAGCGGCAGCCATTACAGAGTTGATTTTTGTTAATATTCTCGGTTATGCCGGCATCGGCTGGGCAGTTCCTTTCTTTGCGTTCGTCATCTTGCTTGCTCTTGGCATTGACTATAGCATTTTCTTGATGGATCGCTTTAACGAGTGGAAAGATAAACCGGTCAAGGAAGCGATGTTACTGTCCATGAGAAAAATGGGAACGGTGATCATCTCAGCGGCTGTCATTCTGGGTGGAACCTTTGCTGCCATGATGCCAGCAGGAGTTTTATCGCTCTTGGAGATAGCCACTTTAATTTTGGTGGGGCTTGCTTTATATGCGTTCGTCATATTGCCATTGTTTATTCCTGTTATGGTTGCGACATTTGGTAATGCGAATTGGTGGCCGTTTTTGAAGAATAAGGAATAAAGGAAAGGAACCATTGAATAAAAGAAGGCATCCGAATGGATGCCTTCTTTTATATGACTGCTTCACGATGAACATAAAAGCTTATGTATTCCTTTTTTGCTATATCGATTCATAATTGGGGAATTCTTGTTTTATATTTCGCGATGATCTTTTGATTGTGTTCATCTGCCCCCTCGATATTACTGCTCAGGAATACGGGAGGGGTCTCCCCTGATTCAATAATCGTTTGGATGACTTGCGTGAAAATCATATTGAGGAGAACGGCCCCGATCACGGTCGATCCAGAACCAAAAGATATATTATTTGATTTCAGTAATGTGTCACCTTTGGCAATATGATTGTCTATGACCAAATCAACGACATCGTGAAGATAATGCTTCTGTTTATGCCGTGAAGGACAACTTTTTGCATAATCCGGTGATGTTAGTCCAATGACGAAGGCCCCTTTTTCTTTTGCGATAGTGGCAACATCTATGGGAACGGGATTTACGCCGGATGATGAAATGACGATACAGACATCACCAGGACGGATATCCTCATCATGCATGAATTTCTCTGATAGGTCATTTTGCCGTTCAAGTTGAGATGACCTTGAAGCTCCCTTAAAAAGCATTAAATCTTCAACGAAAATAGGACGAATTGCGGCTAACCCACCTGCCCGGTAGAATACCTCTTCGGTCAAAATATGGGAGTGTCCGCTTCCGAATAGATGGATGATTCCATCAGACATCACCGCTTTTGAGATATGGTCCACGGATTCCTTAATTGATTGCTTTTCCTGTTCTCCCACAATTGTGAGTAAAGCCTGCACTTCTTCAAAGTATGAGTTCATATTTGTGACACCCTCCGATTACCTTTGGCAATTAAAAGACTTTAGTGATGAAAATATTTATTCAATTTTATCTGCTTATAGTGATAGTGAACTTATACCTGTCCGCACGATATGCCGATTTAACATATTCAAGGGGAGTTCCATCCATTAGGAACGTATGCCTTTGAATGAATAATATGGGTGAGTGCTTTGGAATCGCTAAATGGGTGACTTCTAATTCAGAAGCAATCGATGATTCCAACGTTTGTGTAGCATAGTCTATTTTAAGTTTAACGTAATTCTCGACATATTGGTAAAGAGAGAGATTGATGATCTCTTCCGTTAATCCTTTAATTAAATTGGCAGACATGTACACGGTCTCGAGGGCCATTGGAACATCATCAGCCAAACGAATGCGCTTTATTTCATAAACGGGAGCATAAAGGGAAATGTGCAATTCACTGGCAATCTTCTTATCAGCCGGAATGATTTCAAAGCTCAGCAGCTTACTGCTTGGATTTAATCCCCTGGCTTTCATATCCTCGGTGAAGCTGGTCAACCCATTGAGCTGCTGCTCCAACTTCTTATCGGCGACAAAGGTTCCCCTTCCTTTTTGACGGTATAAGTATCCGTCATTCACCAAATTATTTATGGCTTGCCGGACGGTCATTCGGCTAATTTCGAATTGCTCGGCATATTCACGTTCAGATGGAAGGGCATTATGCGCTTGGAACTCACCGTTTTCTATTTGTCTTTTTATTTGTTCTTCGATTTGAAAATAAATCGGAAGAGGTGAGTTTTTATCAATCATCGACTTTCGCTCCTTTAGGGTATTATCACTCCGGATAACGCTTTTTGGTCTGCGATAATTGTAACACTAGTATGTTTTTTTAGGATAGATGCAGGGAATTCCTCGGAAATGTCACCGTGTATCAATTTCTTCAAGGTTTCGGCTTTTTCTTCACCAGATATCAGCAGCAGAATTCCTTTGCTTTTCATGATTGTTGAAATGCCCATCGTAACGGCATGTGTAGGAACTTCGTCTATGGAATCGAAATAACGTGCATTCGCTTGGCGCGTTGAATCTTCAAGTGTCACGACATGTGTACCCGATGTGAATGAAGTTCCAGGTTCATTAAAACCAATATGGCCATTTTGCCCAATACCAAGGATCTGAAGATCGATCCCTCCCAAGGAATCAATCATTTCGTCATACCGCTTACATTCCCCGTTGGTATCATCGGCCGTGCCATTTGGCAGGTGAGTACGCTCTTTATTTATATTGATGTGAGTGAATAAGGAGTCATTCATATAATAATGGTAACTGTTTGAATCATTTGGTTTTAAGCCGATATACTCATCAAGATTAAAAGATGTTACATTTTCATAAGAAGTATGATTATTCACGTGATCTTCAATCAAATTATCATACATTCCTTTTGGGGTGCCGCCTGTAGCAAGGCCCAATTTGATATTTGGATTCCCTTTGACTTTTCCAATCACTATTTCTGCAGCTGTCCGGCTCATTTCCATGTAGTCCTGCACCTGTATGATATTCATTATACATTCTCCTTTTTAAAAGCTAAATTTCCTCTGCAGAACGTCATTTCAACGTCCAAGCGGTCATTCAATATTACAAGATCGGCGTCTTTGCCGACCTGGATGCTTCCTTTTGTGTCAAAAATCCGAAGCTGTTTAGCAGGGTTTTCTGCCGTCATTTTTATAATGTCAGTCATGGAACAATCGGTATATTCCAATGTGTTCTTGATGGCATCGTTCATTTTCAATATACTGCCAGCTAGTGTACCGTCTGAAAGCGTTGCTTTCGTTTCGTTTACATACACAGGCTGACCACCTAAATCATAGGTTCCTTTTTCAAGCCATTTGGCACGAAGCGAGTCCGTTATCAAAATCATGCGTTCACTGGTAATTTGGTTAAATGCCAACTTCACCATTTCCGGCCTGCAGTGAATGCCGTCAGCAATAAGTTCAACATATAGCTCGTCTCGAAGATATGCAGCTCCCAAAACACCAGGTTCGCGGTGATGGAGTCCCCGCATCCCATTATAAAGATGTGTAACGTGGGTAGTGCCTGCCTGGATTGCTTCATCTATTTGGTCATATGTTGCATCTGAATGTCCAATGGAGGCGACGACGCCAGTTCCCCTTAAGTGGGCGGCTAGATCTAATCCATTTGGTTGTTCAGGAGCAAGCGTTACAAGCTTGATTTGATTTTCGGCCATTTCCTGCCACTTTTTAAATAGAGTGACATCAGGATCAACGATATAATCCTCAGGCTGGGCTCCTTTACGGGCTGGTGAAATGAAAGGGCCTTCTAAATGAATCCCAACTATTTCAGCGTATTCTTGAGTTTGATTTTCGATATATTTACCAGCATTAAGAAGGGCCGATTCAATGGCTTCGGTAGATTGAGTCATTGTAGTGGCCAGAAAGCTGGTGGTTCCTTCTTTGGGAAGAGTCTTTGCCATTGTGGATAATGCTTCATGTGTGGCATCCATTGCATCGGAATTGGATGCCCCGTGAATATGAATGTCGATGGCACCGGGAATTACCTGATAATCCGGTGAAAGAGTAATTACCTTGGCATCATCGTCCTGTTTGTATTGGCTGACTGGACCAACCTCGGCAATTTTTCCATCCACGACTTTAATATACCCATTTTTGTATGTTTCCTTTTCGCCATGAACTATTAGATCATTAATAATGAATGTTTTCATACATAATCTCCTTTATGAAAGTAAAACTTATGAATGAGTCATGAAATGGTCTCATATATTTTGCCCTCATTTTATCGCTTTTATTAAAAGTTGTCTAGACCAGTTGGGTAGTATAAGGAATAAAAAAGATATTATTGCTTTATTTGCGAAGAATATAGTATATTTTCAAGTAAATTGGTATAGACATCTATATATTTTCTGTGCTAGTATAAGCCAAAGAAATGTTATTATATTGATAAAATGAAAACGCTTTATACTTCTTGTCATGCAGAAGAATCTATAGAAGTTAGGAACAAGGGAGATGAGTTCGATGTTGAATTTTTTACAAAAGATTGGTAAAGCTCTTATGCTACCAATTGCTGTTTTACCGGCAGCGGCTATATTGCTTCGCTTAGGCCAACCGGATTTACTTGATATAGCATTTATGGCGGCTGCGGGAAAAGCGATCTTTGATAACCTTGCCATATTGTTCGCATTAGGTATTGCAATAGGATTATCTAAAGACGGTAGCGGTGCAGCGGCATTAGCTGGTCTTGTTGGTTACTTTGTTTTAACGAATGGAACACAAGCGATTAATAAAGATATCGATATGGCTGTTTTAGGCGGTATTATATCGGGTATAGTTGCAGCTCTTCTATATAATAGATACTCCGACATAAGACTCCCTGAATGGCTTGGATTCTTTTCAGGGAAACGATTCGTCCCAATCATCACTTCGCTGGCGATGATTATACTTGCGGGAATATTCGGTTTTGTTTGGCCGCCGATTCAAGATGTAATCAATAGTGTTGGAGACTGGATTACAGGTGCCGGGGCATTGGGTGCCGGAGTATTCGGCGTATTGAATCGCTTATTGCTTCCAGTAGGATTGCATCATGTTTTGAATAGTATGGTTTGGTTCGTTTTTGGTGAATACAATGGAGCGACAGGTGATATAAATCGTTTCTTCGCAGGGGACCCGACTGCTGGGCCATTCATGACCGGTTTTTTCCCGATCATGATGTTCGGCCTTCCAGCTGCAGCATTAGCGATGATTGCAGCTGCTAAAAAAGAGAAACGTAAATTGGTGACAGGGATGCTTGTTGGGTTAGCTTTCACTTCTTTCCTAACAGGAATCACTGAACCGATTGAATTTCTGTTCATGTTCATCGCGCCGGTGTTATATGTAATTCATGCCCTTTTAACCGGGGTCTCCATGGCACTAGCTGTTATATTGGATATCCATCATGGGTTTGGATTCTCCGCAGGGGCTATTGATTATTTCTTAAACTTTGGTATAGCGCAAAAACCGCTATGGTTAATACCGATTGGCTTAGTATACGCAGCAGTTTACTTCGTGATTTTCTATTTTGTTATCAAAATCATGGATTTAAAAACACCTGGCCGTGAAGACGATGAAGAAGTTGTGGAAGAAGAAACTATTGTTAAAACAGGGGATAAATATACCGATATGGGATCGCTTTTCATTCAAGATCTTGGCGGTATAGAGAACATAATGCTAATTGATAACTGTGCAACGCGCTTGCGTTTACAAGTGGCTGATTCAGGAAATGTGAATGAAGCAGCCTTAAAAAGGCATGGTGCGCGCGGTGTTATGAAGTTGAATAAATCGAGTGTGCAGGTCATTGTTGGAACGAATGTTGAATTCGTTGCAAATGCAATGAAACAACTTGTCAAGAATGGCGTCGATCCAAGCAAAGTGAAAACAAGTCCAGCTGCACAAGTGGCAGAGGATAAAATGGAAGAAAACCAAGCTTTAGGTGCAAATGACTTTGTCCTTCCAATTGAAGGGACCGTTTTACCGATCGAACAAGTTCCCGATCAAGTGTTTGCCATGAAAATGATGGGGGATGGCTTTGCTATCGAGCCAGTCAACGGAAAACTAGTATCCCCAATTGATGGGGAAGTTCTAAGTATATTCCCGACAAATCATGCACTGGGATTGAAAATGGATAATGGTCTGGAAATCCTGATCCATGTTGGCTTAGATACAGTTAAATTAAATGGCGAAGGGTTTACAGCTCTTGTGCAAGAAGGTCAAAGAATAACAAAAGGAACACCTCTTTTGGAAATTGACTTAGATTTCATAAAACGGAATGCACCATCAACGGTCACTCCTATTATATTCACTAACTTACCAGAAGGAACGGCAGTGAAATTGCAAAAGCCAGGGATCCAGAAACAAAATACACCAGATATCATCCAGTTGGAAAAACTATAAAACGTGTCAAAAAAAAGGTGTCGACTTGTCGACACCCTTTTTTTAATTGGATGAAATGGCTTCTCTGTATACTTCTTGCTGTGATAAATTGTCATAACCAAAACAAACGGGTGCCCCATTGGCAGGATCTATCATCACCCTTGAATGAATACGAAAGACTTCTTCTAAAACGGCAGGTGATATGATTTCGCCTAGGGTTCCGATTTTAACGATTTCTCCTTCCTTCATCGTTATGATTTCATGTGAAAAACGAGACGCATGGTTGATATCATGCAGTACCATCACGATGGTTTTTTTCTGTTCCCTGTTAAGTCTCTCAACAATTGTAAAACCTCAGTTGATGGGCATATCAAGGTAGGTAGTAGGTTCATCCAGTAATAAAATCTCCGTTTGCTGTGCTAAAGCCATTGCTAGCCAAACTTTTTGTCTTTGACCACCGGAAAGGTTTGCGATCTCCCGGTTTCGAAATGAAAGGGTTTTTGTGATATCCATGGCCCATTCAATCGTTTCTTTACATTATTGCGGTGCGGATACCTTCCATATGAAATAAGTTCCTCTACCTTCAATTGGGCTGGTGCAACCGGGTTTTGGGGAAGTAATGCCAAGTGCTTGGCAATCTGTTTGGTATGGATCTTATGTAATTCCTGACCTTGTAAATAAACGCTTCCGCTCTTTTGCTTTAGAATACGGCCTATTGTTTTCAGTAATCTGGATTTACCACATCCATTCGGACCAATGATGGTCGTGACCAGCCCCTCCTTTATTTCCAAATTCAAGTCTTTGAATACCGTGAATCTCTCGTAATTCGTTTCCAGATTTTCCATACGGAGAATACTCACTTATCATCGCTCCTTCTATGCTTTTGCCTTAATTAATAAATAGAAGAGAATGAAATTGGTTCAATAGAGACACTGGTCAATATTGCCGGAGTGTAATGGGAAGAAGTACAAACCAAGAAAGGCAAATAGCAAATATTGTTCTTTGGATTGCAGCAACAAGGGGAGGAAAAACTGTAAAAGATCATATCGTGTTGACTAGTATGAGGGATTTCCATCTGGTTAATTCATTTCTTTGTCTTGAGTCCATATATGATAAAAAAAGAGCCTGTTCGATTGGAAACAGGCTCTAAATATAACATTAGGTCTTAAGACTCAGCGGAAAAGAGCATTAAGCATTCGAGCATATGCCGGTTATTTCTGAAGCATCAACGATACGCTGAACTTCTGATCCTTCAAGTGTCTCTTTTTTCAATAACTCTTCAACGATCTCTTCATATTGTAAGCGATTCGAGTCAATCAACATTTCCGTTTCAGAAATCGCTTTCGTGAATAATTCCTGCATCTTTTGCTCCTTCTCACCTTTATTAAAGGTGAGGGTAAATCCATCTTGAAGCATTCCGGTATCGACCATTTGTTCAAGCAGATGCTTCGCCTGTTGTACATCTCCGCCTACACCGATGCTATGTTCTCCTAAATACATTCTTTCCGCCACGCCACCTGCTAAGATCATTTTGACTTGATCAAGCAATTCACTGGCTGTTGCCAGATGGAGTTCTTTTGGTATTGGCGCTACATATCCAAGGGCTTCCCCACGCGGAATGATGGTCGCCTTTCGAATGGAACCGGGCTTTGTCAAAGCTGCAATCAGGGCATGTCCACTTTCATGAATGGCCACACGCCGCTTCGTATCCGCATCATTCAAGGTACGTGATGTCGCTCCAAGTATCGTACGGTCAATGGCGTAATCTAGATCCTGTTTACGAATCATATCCTGTTCATTCCTCAAGGCATGTCGTGAGGCAGTATCGAACAGGGAGCTTAAGTCAGCGCCGGAGAAACCGGATGTACTTTCAGCCAACTCATCCAGGGAAGCCAGGACATCTGTCGCTAGACGTTTTCCCTTCGTATGGATATCGATGATTTCCTTTCTTCCCTGTGTATCTGGAAGTGGAACTTGGAAAGAAAAATCAATCCTGCCCGGACGTAGAAATGCCTCATCGAGCATATCTTTCCGGTTGGTCGCTGCAATGAATAAAATGCCTTCATTTGGATGGCCTCCATCCAATTGCACAAGCAGTTCAGTTAACGTTTTTTCGCCTTCTTCCCCGCCATGAGCTTTCCTTTTACCAGCCAACGCGTCCACTTCATCGATGAAAATGACAGCTGGCGATTGCTTACGTGCATTTTGGAAAAGGCTGCGGACACGGGCTGCACCGACTCCAACAAACATTTCGTTGAAGGCTGAACCGCTCGTTGAGAAGAAGTTTGCACCAAGCTCTTTTGCAATTGCCTGTGCAAGCAAAGTTTTCCCCGTTCCAGGGGGGCCATATAATAAAATGCCTTGAGGCGGCTTAATTCCAATTTTAGCTGAACGTTCAGGTTCCTTCAGTGTAGTGAGTGTCTGTAGGATTTCCTGTTTGATTTCGGATTGCAACCCGCCTACATCATCCAAAGTTATCTCTGGCAAGGGCTTTGGGGTGGAAAGGCTTTGTTTTTTACTGCCTATCCGCAATCCATTCTGTGATCTTTTCTGTATAATGACACCGGTTGTGACGAGAGCCGCCATTAAACCGCCTAAAATCCATAATGCTGATTTATTAGTTGATGAAAAAGAATATTGAACGTTATAAGTTTCGACAAGTTTATTGATCATTTGGCTGTTGGGAGGAATATTGGAAACATATTCTCCATCTGGCGTGGAGATGTGAAGAGTGCCATTTCTTTTTTCTTCAATGGTGACAAGGGCTCCATTTTGGGCTTTAATCGTCTTTTCTACCGAAGAAAAGGGAATGACCATATCCTTTGACTGAGTAACAACATACCAACTGACTCCAGCAATTATCACAATGAGAGCCGTAAGGAACGGCAGCAATTTCGAAACTAATTTAGAGTTCGAGTTCAATTTTTCATCTCCTTTAAGAGTATATATCCAGTATAAAATTTTTAAACATGTAATCTATAGGTCTTTATACCTTAAAATAAAGGTAAATAATGTGAAATGCAATAAATAATGTTTATTTATATGAAAGTTTAAAGAGTCCGGAATTTAGAAATATTTAATCTAACCAGCATATTAGACTTTTTAAAAGCGAAATGCTAAAGTGAAATGGTCTAAGTCATGAAAAAATAAAATGGTAGAAGAGTGTGAAGTTCTATGAGTAAATTTATAAAAGACTATATGATTACGATGAAGGATATCGTTAGAGAAGGGGATCCCATTCTGCGTCAGGTAACGGATAAAGTTAGCCTGCCGATTTCGGATGAAGATCGTGAAACGTTGGAATGCATGATGCAATACCTGAAAAATAGTCAGGATCCAAAACTCCAAAAGAAGTTCAACTTGCGTGAAGGAGTTGGGTTGTCTGCAAATCAGATAGGCTTGAATAAACGCATGTTCGTCATGTATTTTCCCGACGAAAAGGGGAAGCTGTTTGAATATGCCCTTGTGAATCCGAAAATCATCAGTCATTCGGCCACAATGATCTATTTACCGCAAAGTGAAGGCTGCCTTTCTGTCGACCGTGATATTAAAGGCTATGTACCGCGTTATGAACGGGTTAAAATTAAAGCGGTGGATGGTAATGGTGAGGAAATAGAGATGCGGCTGAAGGGCTTTGCTGCAATCGTTTTTCAACATGAGTTAGATCATTTAAACGGGACGATGTTTTATGACCGGATCAACACCGAAAACCCTTTCAAGCTTCCGGAAAACGTGGAAGTGAAAAGTCTTTAAGGAAAAAAAGGCAAAGCGCCATGCTTTGCCTTTTTACCGTTTTATGGCTGAGGAATCATATCCTCTTCCATATGCTTTTGCAAATCACTGAATATGGCCATGCTCATTTGCTGATACCCTTCTGAAGTGAGGTGGATGCCATCATCGCTAATCAAGCGACCCAAATCGCCGGAGGATTTAATATAGGAACGGACATCGATCAATGGCACCTTTAGTTCCGCTGCAAGGTGTTTCAATTGGCGATTATACATCCCATGCCAATGTTCAATACCGCCGACATGGGAAACGAAATGCCCGATCGAATGACCGAACTTATCAGCGATGGATCTGTAATACCTGGCAGGGTCAAGTGGCGGGAGAGTTAAAAGGAATGGTGTTACATGCTTGTCCTGAATCTGCTTGACAAGTTGTGTGATATTATCCAGGTAGCGTTCGATTGGAACGATGGGCTCATGGTCACCTTCTGGATTCTTGGCTACTTCATCCCAATGGAAGTTACAGTCGTTTCCACCGACCTCTATTAATACGATATCGGGATTTTCCGACATGACGTCTTTCTCGATCCGGCTAACCAACAGGTCGGAGTTGTCATTGAAAACCCCTTTATTCAAGACTTCCACGAATGGCAAAGATTCTGTTAGCTTAGCTAAAGAGTTCGGATAATTTTCTTTAATGATGCGAAGGCGCCCCTTAACATAAGAAATGCCTCTTGTTAAACTGTCACCAAAACATACGATCTTCAAACTTCTCACCTCGGTATGTGAATGTGTTACTTATATTTTAGTTGTGGAATGATTTTTCGGCAATCTTCACCTCTCATTATAGAAGGAAGATGAAATAACAAAAAGCGCTGGAATTTCAGCGCTTTTTGTTTATTGCAATGATTCCTTTTTTGAAGGTGTTTCCACTCTTGTTTTTCCCATGAAGAAAACAGTGATTGCAGCAAGACCGATCGGAATGAGAGCCAAGGTGAATATCAATGATATCGAATCGGACATCGCATGAACGATTTTATCCAGGATAAAGTCCGGAATCTCGGCACGTGCATCCGATTGGAAGAGCTGACGTGGGTCCTCCATCAATCCGGCTGTATCCGGGCCTCCTTGCATTCCCTTAAATGCATCCGTCATTTTACTTTGGAATACATTGGTCTGAATCGCTCCATAAATCGTTACACCGAGTGTCATCCCAAATGAACGGAGGAATGAGTTTGTTGAGTTGGCCGACCCCCTGAATCTAGGTTCCAAGTTGTGAATGGACGCAATAGGCAAAAGGGAGAAAGAAAAGCCCATGCCAAATCCAGTCAGAATCATGTACAAAGTTAATAAAGTCCTGCTGGTATCAGGGGTGATGGTCCCTAATAGAAGCATTCCTGCAAAATAACAGATGACGGAAATCGTCATTAAGTTGCGAAAGCTTGTCTTTGTATTGAATATCCCGCCAACTGCACTGCCGAATACTGAACCAAGCATCATGGGAGTGAGAATCAAGCCGGCATTTGTCGCGGAACCACCGTAAACTGCCTGCACGAAAATCGGAATATAGACGGTTAAAATAATGAATGTGCCGCCATAAAGAATGGCTAGAATTTGAGAAGTGGCAAATAATCGCCTTTTAAACAGCCATAATGAAATGATTGGATCTTTTGCTCTTTTTTCGAAAAAGAAAAATGAAACGAAGAAAACCACAAAACTGGCAAACAGGCCTATGATAGGAGAGGAACTCCAGCCATACTCCCCGCCCAGTTCGAGAGCGAACATTAAGCTGATAACGGCAATGACGAGAGTTGCTGCGCCACCCCAATCAATTTTTTGCTCCTGGGTGTTGGGTGACTCCTTGTAATAATTCCAGATGAAAAATAAAGAAATGATCCCAATCGGAACATTGACGTAGAAAATCCAATGCCAGCTGGAGTATTCAGTAATATAAGCGCCTAAAAGTGGTCCCAATACGCTTGAGGCCCCAAATACAGCGCCGAAAAGGCCAGTTAATTTCCCGCGTTTTTCCGGTGGGAAAATATCAAAAATGATTGTAAAGGCTATAGGCATCAAAGCGCCTCCGCCTATCCCTTGGATTGCACGGAAGATACTTAACTGCACTATGCTCTGAGCCATGCCACATAATGCGGAACCGACCAAAAAGACTATAAGTCCAAAAATAAAAAACCGCTTTCTTCCATACATGTCGGAAAGCTTACCGAAAATCGGCATACTTGCCATCGTGGCGACCATATAGGCAGATGTCACCCATACAAACTTATCAAATCCGCCTAAATCAGAAACGATCGTTCCCATTGCAGTTGCAACAATCGTATTATCCATTGCTGACATCAAGATACCCAATAGTAAACCGGCAACAATGAATTTTTGTTTTTTTTGATTGTTCATTTATTTTCCTCCTTCAAATCAACCAGCTAATGAATTTCCTTTACATGGTTGAAGGGTAAACGTTAAGATGAAACAAAATATTTATCTTGAAAATCAAGATAAATTTAAGTGTAAAAGGGGTGGCATTTTATGTCAAGCGATAATGGGTTGAATGCAACTCTGTTAGAGAGTTTAACACACAGATTGCAGCGGTATGGAATGAGGTCCGTTTTATTTCAACAAAACATGGCCCAGAAAATAGGGGTGTCCCATACGGACTTAAAGAGTGCTGAAATATTGAATGAAACAGGACCGATTACCGCCGGTGAATTATCCAAAATTACAGGATTGAGTACGGGATCGGTTACGGCACTGATCAATCGCCTTGAGAAATCCGGTTATGTTAAAAGGGAACGAGATCAATTGGATGGAAGAAGGGTAATGATTGCACCGATACCCGAAAGACAGGAACAGATTAAATCGCACTATCAATCGCTCTCTACGGCAACCAAGGAGTTATGTTCCGCTTATAATGAGCAAGAGCTAATGTTAATCGATAAATTTATTGAGGATATAACAAAAATCATGGACAAAGAAAATGACAAATTAATGTGTGAGCGTGAAAGGTAGCAGATTGTATAGGCTGCCTTTTTTATCTTTAGCCAGCCGGTGGCTTATCATACGAAAGGAAAAGGGATAAAGTTGAATATTTTGGAAGAGAATGAACAATGTTTTGTTTCCATTAAAATATATATTGATAATGAATTTCATTATCTGCTAATATGAATCTACAAAACATTTCAAAGGGAGAATACAATATGAAGAAAGCAAAGGCGTCATTAGCAGTCTTACTATCAACCAGTCTATTATTTGGCTGTGCGCAGGAAAAGGAAGGAACTAAACCGGCAGATGATAAGGCCAAAGAAGTGAGTGCGAGTAAGCTTGATGGTGTATCTAGCGAGTACCGGGAATATGCCATTGGTGAAATAGAAGAGTTCGTAAACGCAACGGAAGAATTCACTACGGCCGTATCTGCCGGTGATATTGAAAAGGCGAAGGAATTATACGCACCAGCACGGATGCATTATGAAAGAGCGGAACCCATCGCTGAAGTCTTTGGCGATCTTGATCCCAAAATCGATGCGCGTAAAGGGGATGTCAAAGATGAAGAATGGGGCGGTTACCATAGGATTGAAATGGGGTTATGGCAAGAAAATACAACGAAAGGATACGAAAAGTATGCAGATCAATTAATGAGTGATGTCAATTTGCTTCGTGCCAAAGTTGAGACGGTTGAGGTAACACCCGATTTGTTGATCACGGGTGCGGTGGATTTATTGAATGAAGTTTCCACGAGTAAAGTGACAGGAGAAGAGGACCGATACTCCCATACCGATTTATATGATTTCGTGGCTAATGTTGAAGGTGCAGAGAAGATCTATGAACTGCTTACTCCAGCTCTAAAAGAAAAGGATGCGAAGCTTGCTGGGGAAATCCAAAAACGTTTTGACGATGTATACGGCTTGCTTGAAAAGCATAAGGAAGGGAATGGCTACATCTCATATACGGATTTAAAGGAATCTGAAGTCAAAGAGTTAAGTCAAGCAATTGATGCATTGGCTGAACCACTTTCTCAAATAGGTATTGTAACGGAGGAATCTTAATTGAAAGAACATACGCCGAAAGATGAAACCGGACTTTTTACAAAAAAGGTGAGTCGTCGAAACATGTTGAAAACGGCAGGAGTGGGTGGAATCGGAGTCGTGATAGGAGCATCTGGATTTGGTGGGCTGCTTACACTTTCTGAACAAAAGGCGAAGGGACAAACTAAGGATATTGTTCCTTTTTATGGAGCGCACCAAGCTGGTATCACCACTGAAGCGCAAGATAACCTTTACTTCGCATCATTGGAAGTAACCACGGATAAAAGGTCAGAATTAATCCAGTTATTTAAGGATTGGACAGAGGCTGCGGCTCAGATGACAGCGGGGAATTTGATTGGTGATACATCACTTAATACGAATATGCCCCCAAAGGATACAGGGGAAGCGAAAGAATTATCACCTTCCAATTTAACGATCACTTTTGGAGTGGGTCCGACCCTGTTTTCGAAGGATGGCAAAGATCGATTTGGTTTGAAATCAAAAAGACCTGCTGAATTAAAGGACCTGCCCCAATTCCCTTTAGATGCTTTAGAAGAAGAATGGAGCGGTGGGGATATCTGTATTCAAGCATGTGCAGATGATCTTCAAGTGGCTTTCCATGCCGTCCGGAACTTAGTGAGGATCGGCAGAGGGAAAGCGATCATTCATTGGGCACAAACAGGTTTTCAACGGACTAAGCAAGCCGATTTACAAAAAACGACACCGCGGAACTTATTCGGGTTTAAGGATGGGACTGTCAATCCGGATACGAATGATAATAATGAGATGAATGAGCATGTTTGGGTGAAGGGTGAGGACGGTCCTGACTGGCTTGTTGGAGGCAGTTATATGGTGGTGCGACGAATCCAGATGTACATTGAAGTTTGGGATCGGACTATATTGAAAGAACAAGAAAAGACGTTTGGCCGTCATCGCGACAGTGGAGCCCCACTAGGAATGAAAAATGAGTTCGATACCGTGGATCTTGAAGCTAAAGATCCAAATGGAAATCGGATCATTCCAGAAGATTCACATATGAGTCTCTCCAGGGGGGACGGAAAAGCAAAGATATTGCGGCGTCCGTATTCATATGCAGATGGAATGGATCCTAAAACAGGGAGCTTCAATGCAGGCTTGCTATTCATTTGTTTTCAGCGAAACCCAAGTAAACAATTCATACCCATACAAGAGCGACTGGCGAAAAATGATAAGCTCAACGAATATATCGTTCACAGGGGCAGTGCCATGTTCGCTTGTTTACCAGGTGTGAAAAAGGGTGGCTATATCGGGGATTCCCTTTTTGGGTAAATATAATTTCAAATGAGGACGGGAAATCGCCAGCATGGATATTATCCAGTTGGCGATTTTAGTTCATGAATAAGGAGGAACCACTATGACCGTTTCTAGATGGAAGAGTGGGTTATTGGTTTTAGTTGTCAGTCTTTTATTTCTTTCGACTGATATAAAGATGGTTTCGGCAGGTGAAAACCATGATCAGCTTTTTGTTTATATTGGCGATAGTTTAATGAAGGTAAAGTCCGGCGACCTTGAGGAAGTATCGAAAAATATCAATCTATTCGAGCAAGATTGGAAAACGATAAAAACGGACAGCAAGAGTGCGAGGAAAGTCGACGAGAAGCTATCCGCTGTAAAAAGTGCTGTGAGCGACAAAGCCTCCACAGATGAAATCAAAAAGCGATTATCGGCATTATCAAGTACGCTTGTTATTTATGATGCCAATGAAAACCCTGTTGACAAGACTGACTATAAAGAACGGTTACAAGCGATACTTCCATTAATAGATAAGTTGGAGGCTTTGATAACTGAGGGTGACTTTGATCAAGCTAAAGTTCAATATACCAATCTCTTGAATCAATGGACCGATGCAGAGGTCATTGTCAGGGAGAAAAGTGTTGCTACATATGGTGAGTTTGAAACGAAAATGGCCTTTGTGCGGATAGCGATTACCCAAGACCCACCTGATTCGGAAAAAGCCCAAAAAAACCTAACTGAATTGAAGGGTCTAATCGAGGATTTCCTTGCTGGTAAAGTTGAAGTAGGAAGCCAGAAGAACACATATTCACTTGGGGATGTAACAGAACTTTTACAAGGAAGTGCAACGGATATTGAAAAGGGTGAAATCGATTCTGCCGTTGATAAGCTAAATGAAATCTTAACAATTTGGCCTAATGTAGAAGGGGAGGTTTCCACAAGGGACAGCAAGCTTTACAGCGATATAGAAACGAAAGTCCCGACCGCAATCAGCCTTTTAGAATCGAAAAATGTAAAGGAAGATGAAGCAAAGGGAATCGTATCCGATTTAAACACAAGGTTACTCCCTTTAATTGAGGATACGGGTTATACAACATGGGATGCAGCTCTGATCCTTTTGCGGGAAGGGTTGGAAGCACTCTTGATTGTAGCTACATTGCTGTCTTTCCTAAAGAAAATCGGGCAAGCGGACAAACAAAAATGGATTTGGACAGGAGTTGGTGCGGGTTTAGCTGCCAGTTCTATATTGGCGGTCATAATCAATATCGTTTTCTCTCAGATCACAGCTGCTTCAAGCCGGGAATATATTGAGGGAATCACTGGGATATTAGCAGTATTGATGATGTTGACAATTGGTCTTTGGCTTCATAGTAAATCGAATGTCAATGCATGGAACCGGTATATCGGCAAGCAAATGAACCAAGCCATTGCGACGGGGAGTATCATCTCTTTCGCTTTAATCAGTTTTCTATCCATATTCCGTGAAGGTGCCGAGACGATTATCTTTTATGCTGGAATGGCTCCTTATATGGAATTAAAGCAGCTGCTGAGCGGGATTTTCCTTGCCTTCCTCATTTTAGTGGTAATTGGTTTCATCATGCTGCGGTACAGTGTGAAATTACCGATGACACTATTCTTTAAAGTGGCAACGATACTCATATATGCCTTGGCTTTCAAGATTCTTGGAGTCTCTATCCACTCACTTCAGGTTTCTCAAGTGTTACAGACAAATACGATCAGCTCCTTCCCATTTGTAGAAACGATAGGTCTTTATCCAACAATGGAAACGCTGGTGCCGCAAGGTGTATTATTATTGCTGATTGCATTGGCAACCATTTGGGTCAAAAAGAGTAATTCCTTACGGGCAACCGAATAATAAAATGGGACTGACGAATGTCAGTCCCATTTTATGTGTGGTATTAGCGAATAGATCGGCGATAGGAATATTGCTTCCATTGAAAAAGGATGAAGCAGCCGATGCAGAATCCAAGAATGGCTATGAGAGAAGCCATTCCGACCATCAAGGTGAATATATAACCGGTAACATTCCAACCTAGCAAAAAAGAAGTGAATCCAAGTCCTAAGCAAGCGACTGCTATGACCTGGTTGAATTGTTGCTGTGAATGATCTTCAGGAATATAATCGGAAGGTTTCTTTCGCAGAAAGAGCTTGGCGAGACGCATCACTGGATTGAAATTAAAGAGAAGACCCAAAAGTCCTGCTGTTAAAGGAATCACTAATATCCATATTTGTCCCGTTAATAAGGCGGTGGCTACGCTTAACAAAATGACCCATTGATTCGTTCGTACTATGGGACGGGGAATGGAACGGATTTCACTCGTCATACTAATACCAACCTTCCTTATGTGTCTTGTTGTATTTTCATCTTTATTATAATCACTTGTGAAGTGAAAAGCTATTAAAATAAAGTCAAAACCCTCTTTGTTTATAATTATTTTAATTTAGTATTGATTATCATTACGAAAGTGTTATTATATATATAACAAGCAATTAAAGTAAGGAGGACAGTATAAATGGTAGCAAAAGTTTGTGAAACATGCGGAACACCAATAAAAAAGCTAAAGCATTCTTCCCTATGCCAATGCGGTCCTAAGATATTGAGTAATCAATTCTCAGTTAAAACAAAAAAATAAATCCGTGGATTAAATTATAAAATTAAACCGATTATTCAATTAATCGGTTTTTGTTTTTCCAATGAAGGGTAAAAAGAGGATAATAAATATTTTTCATTTCAATTAAAATAATGTACGATTATATGAATAGAATAAAACGTCATGGAGGAAAAGACATACTTTCTGTTTGTCAAACCATCACGTGACGGTTAGGAGGGGTTAGGTTGGGAACGAGACTTTAAAAATTGGCGAGTTGGCGGAAATGGCGAACGTTACGAAACGAACCGTAGATTATTATACGAACCTAGGCTTGCTTAAAGCAGAACGTTCCGCCTCTAATTACCGTTATTATTCAGTCGGTGAACTTGAAAGGCTCCGCCGTATCGAAGGATACAAAAGAGAAAACCTTTCATTGGAAGATATTAAAGAACTACTTAAAAAGGAAATGGAAGACGCGTCAGCAATTGAGGAAAAAGGTCTTCAACTCAAGAATAAAATGGATGGCCTGAACGAGGAACTTCAGGAATTCATCAGCTTGATTGAAAAGGACGGAAAAAGTGAGCTTCTTCTAAAAAAACAGGTGTCCAGTGAAAGCATGGCCTTGATCCAATCATTATTATTGTTGCTTATATGATTAAATTTTATCTTTATAGTTTTATGCACGAAGGTGCATATTAACGATATAGGCTAAATGGTTTTGGTTCATGTTATAAGGCAAAAATCGCATTTTGAAACGAAAATAACCATTTATACAGGAGGTGCTTGGGATTTAGCCGTACATGCTAATCCGAAGGTCAGAAGGATTGGCACTATGGCGAACCCGCACATATTGGAGATTTTTATAAAATTATTAGCAGTAGCTGTATTAATAGCATTAACCGCATTTTTCGTTGCATCGGAATTTGCGATCGTGAAAGTCAGAAGTTCCCGAATCAATCAATTGATTGAAGAAGGGCATAGAAATGCCCTCGCAGCCAAGAAAGTGACAACGCATATCGATGAGTACTTATCTGCCTGTCAATTGGGGATTACAGTAACCGCCTTAGGTTTGGGGGTGTTGGGGGAACCGACGGTCGAGGCGATCTTAAAACCATTGTTCACTAAATGGGGATTAGAGGCTTCCGTAAGTCACATCATCTCGTTCCTGATCGCGTTCGGTTCCGTAACATTCCTTCATGTTGTAGTCGGTGAATTGGCACCGAAAACGGTTGCCATTCAAAAGGCTGAAGAGGTAACCTTGCTTTTTGCAAAGCCGTTAATTCTCTTCTACCGCATTTTATACCCATTCATTTGGTTACTGAATGGTTCTGCGCGTCTTCTGACAGGCATTTTCGGATTAAAGCCAGCATCTGAGTCAGAAATGGCCCATTCTGAGGAAGAGCTGCGCATCATTTTATCGGAAAGCTATAAAAGCGGTGAGATCAACCAATCGGAATACAAATATGTAAATCAGATTTTTGAATTTGATGAACGTATTGCCAATGAAATCATGGTTCCGCGTACGGAAATGACCGTTATCGAAAAAGGCATGCCATTATTGGAAGTTGTTGAACTTATTCAAGAAGAACAATACACAAGGTATCCGGTCATAGACGGCGATAAAGATAATGTCGTGGGAATGGTCAATATCAAGCGGCTTTATACAGCGACGATTACAGAAGAGAATGTAACAGCTTTGACGGTGGATTCCTTTGTAACACCCATCATACGTGTTCTTGAAACGATCGCCATTCATGATTTGCTGCTGAAAATGCAGAAGGAACGGATCCATATGGCAGTTTTGACTGATGAATATGGCGGAACGGCCGGTCTTGTTACGGTTGAAGACATCCTTGAAGAAATCGTTGGGGAAATCCGTGATGAATTTGACCAGGATGAACGTCCGCTCATTCAAAAGATTGATGAAGGGCATTATGTATTCGACGCTAAAACATTGGTTGAAGATGTCAATGATACACTTGCTATCGATTTGCCGGAGGAAGATATCGATACATTGGGAGGATGGTTCCTGACAGGCAGATTTGAGATTGCTGTCGGGGATAAAATCGAATACGCCGGATATGAATTTACTGTAAAGGAAATGGACGGCCACCATGTTTTATATGTTGAAGTGAAGAAGATTAAATAAACAGGATCACAACAAGAGCCGAAAGTGGAAACTTTCGGCTCTTGTTGTGATCCTTTGTTCGAACAATGACAATTATAACAATGGTTAAAGCTGACTGTTACTTAATTGGAAAAGGAATTCCTTAAAAATTACGCTGTAGGTAACCATTTTGGCTTTGAAAATGTTAAAATTGACTTGGAGCAATGAATCTATCTATATATCATATTAAAGTGTCAAAAATAAAAGTAATACTAATGATAGTATTAAGATTTATTTTGAAATGCCGTTTATTTTTGGCTGGTATAAATAAGTATCGAAGGTGGGCGGGAAAATGGGTTTTAAGAAGAAGCAAATGTTGGGATTTGGTTTAATCTTGTTTTTCTTGGCTATTTTACTCTCATTCATGATGGTTACGCTTAACAATTTAAAGAGCAGCATGACTGAAATAGTCGAAAATCGCTATGAAAAAGTTCAAGATTCGATGGAAATCCGTCAGCTTTTTTCCAGGTCGGACCGTGAGATCCTGTTTGTAGCTAATGATGCAAACAAAGAAGAAAGAGCAGAGAGCCTCGAGATCATCAATGAGAATCATAGTTTGATTGAATCAAAAATTGCTGGGTTATCAGGTTCGTTAAATAAGGCGAAAGCAAAGCAATTATTGAAAGAGTTCGAGACTCAATATGCTTCTTACTCCATAACGGAGGCTGAGATCATCCAAAGGATAAAGTCGGGAAACTCCTCGGATCTAACAAGCCTGATGGATGACCAGAGGGAAAAACGAACGAAAGTCATCAGTACGATGGATGAATTTAAGGATTACCAAGAAGGTGTCATGAAAGATACCTTAAGTAATTCGAAACAAACCTATGAAGATATGATCGGCTTTGTGATTTTTGCGGTTATTCTCAGCATTTTGGTTATTTCCGTAACGGTTGTTTGGATGATTCGCAGTACTTCGAAAGATCTGCAATCGATTACGAATGTCATCAAAAATATAGATTTTAAAAATTTATCGGTCATACCAAGAGTTCCGGTTCGGACTACTGATGAAATCGGTGATATAGCGAGATCGTTCAATGATATGGCGGAATCACTTGAAGACTATAATCGAAAAGAGAAAGATTTCACCGAAAAGATCAGTGAACAGAACTGGATCCAGACCCGTGTTGCAGATATAGCTACCATGTATCAGCGCATTGTTGATGTGGAAGTTCTGGCTGACCGGTTCATTACAAGACTTGCACCGATGATGGGGGCTTCAATTGGAGCTTTTTACGTCAAACGGGGTGAGGGTGTGGATATGCGTTTTGTGAAGCTTGCCAGCTTTGCTGGAGATGGCGAAGATTCAGGCAGACGTGAATTCCGTCTTGGCGAAGGGTTGATCGGACAATGTGCCCTTGAAAAGAAATCCAAAGTCATTGACGATATCCCTGAAGATTTTCAATTGGTTACGACAGGATTAGGGGAAGTCAATCCGAAAAGCATTGTCATTGCGCCAGTCGTTTTTGAGGAAGAAGTTGTGGCGATGGTTGAACTGGCAAGTTTGGAGACTTTTACGAAGTTGCAAAAATCTTTCCTGAACCAGGTTCTTGATACTCTAGGCATAACGATTAATAATGTAGAGGGCCGGATGGAAATAGAGCGTTTATTGAAAGAATCACAAGCACAGACCGAAGAGTTACAGGCTCAATCGGAAGAATTGCAGTCACAGTCAGAGGAAATGCAAGCCCAATCGGAGGAACTGCAAACCCAGGCTGAAGAGTTGCGAATGATCAATGAACAATTAGAAGAGAGAAATCGTGAAACTGAAGAAAAATCGAAAGAGCTTCAAGTCACAAAACAAAATCTTGAAAAACAGGCGGAAGAATTAAAGTTAAGTTCAAAATATAAATCGGAGTTCATGGCAAATATGTCCCATGAATTGCGGACACCGCTCAATAGTATTCTGATTTTATCTGAAATGCTTTCAGATCCAAATGATAGTAAATTAAATGAAGAGCAACAGGAATTCGCTCGTGTCATTAATTCATCGGGCCAAGACTTATTAACGTTGATTAATGACATTTTGGATTTATCAAAAGTTGAAGTCGGAAAGCTTGAAGTGGTCTTTGACGAAATGAATTTGAGTGAACTTCCTGAGTTATTGCACCGTAACTTCGATCATGTAGCGAAGAAAAAGAACATTGACTTTACAATAGAAAAAAGTAAAAACGTTCCGGATATTTTCTTTACGGATGAACAGCGCTTCCAACAAATTTTGAAAAACCTGTTATCCAATGCATTTAAATTCACGGAAAAAGGTTCTGTCTCTGTCCAAATCCAAAAAGCTGATGAAGAAAATGTAGCACAATGGATACAGACAAAAGGAGCTAGCAATTGGGTTGAAATTAAGGTGACGGATACGGGTATCGGAATATCAAAAGAAAAGCAAAAACTTATCTTTGAAGCGTTCCAGCAAGGTGACGGAGCTACTATGAGAAAATATGGCGGTACGGGCTTAGGGCTATCGATTTGCCGGGAGTTTGCCAAACTTCTGGGAGGTTGGGTCATTGTAGATAGTGAAGAAGGGCAAGGCAGTACCTTTACTTTCTTTATTCCAAGCATGCCAGAGGGCTTCAAGAATGTCGGCGAAGCAATAGCTGCTTCTCCGGAAGTGGCAGCAGCTAACCACGATGATTCTGCAGCACCTTTTGGCGGTCAAGGAGAATCGGATGTAGTTATAATGGATGAAGAAAATCGGAATAAGGTCAAACCATTCTGCAATAAAACAGTACTGGTCGTCGATGATGATCATCGTAATATATTTGCTCTGAAAAATGCGCTGAAGCATGAGGGGATGGAAATCCTTACAGCTGAAAACGGCTACGAATGTTTGGAACTCCTTGAAAAAGGAAACGATATAGATGTTATATTGATGGATATCATGATGCCGGGCATGGACGGTTACGAAACGATGACCAGAATTCGTCAGCAAAGTAAGTTCGAGGATCTTCCAATCATCGCGCTAACTGCGAAAGCGATGAAAGGCGATAGGGAAAAATGCCTGAAGGCCGGCGCTTCCGATTATGTCAGCAAGCCATTGAAATTGGATCAGCTGCTATCCGTCCTAAGAGTATGGCTGACTAATTGATTGATAGTACGTACGAGTAAGGAAGGTTTTGCATGAAGGATACTTTAACGATTGAAGAAAGAGAAGACTTGGAAATCGAATTATTGTTAGAGGCCATTTATTCCGTTTCTGGCTTTGACTTTCGCAAATATATGCGTTCTTCAATAAAAAGAAGAGTTGAAAATAGAATGAGACTGGACCATATTCGCAGGATTAGCGGAATGATAGAAATGGTTTTATATGAAAAAGGGTATGTCGAGAAGCTTTTGAAAGATTTTTCAATAAATGTCACTGAAATGTTTCGCGATCCGGAGTTCTTTAAAGCCTTTCGTTTAAATATTGTACCGCTCCTGAAAAAACTTCCTGAAATCAGAATTTGGCATGCGGGTTGTTCGACCGGTGAAGAAGCCTTTTCCATGGCGATCATCCTCAAGGAAGAAGGACTTTATGATAAGGCGAGGATTTATGCCACTGATATGAATGATGAAGTGCTCCGTCATGCGGAAAAAGGGATATTACCTTTAAATAGAATGCAGTCTTATACGAAAAACTACTTGCAAGCTGGAGGTAACCAGGAATTTTCGGAGTATTATACAACCGATTATCAAAATGCTTATCTTGATTCGGATCTCCTAAAAAATATTGTATTTTTCCAGCATAATTTAGTTACTGATGGTTCGTTCAATGAGTTTCATATCATCATGTGCCGGAATGTGATGATTTACTTTACCGGTGAATTACAGACCTATGTTAATCAGTTGTTTTATGACAGTCTTTGTAAAGACGGCTTCCTTGCGGTTGGCAGCAAGGAAACACTTCGTACATCATCCTTTTCGGAAGATTATGAGGACTTTGACTCAAAGGAAAGAATTTATCGGAAATTGTAAAAAGAAAGAGTTCGCATATAAGCGGACTCTTTCTTTTTAATTTAGTGCAGTATTTTTCACTTTTTTTGCATTTCTATGTTTAAGATATCGGAAGAAGGGGTATATATAATGAGTTGGTCTCCATGTAAAATCGCTGCCATGGTTTATTATTATTAAATGAGACTGAACTTCGTTATAATATAACTGAAAAATCCTTATTTTAGGGAGTTTTAGTAAAGTACCGATCCATATAATGAAGATAAATGTTGCCGCTCGATATAAGCCAAAAGGGGAATGAAAGAATGACGATTTTAATCGTAGATGATAACCAGGTTAACCTTTTCGTTATAGAGAAAATTCTAAAACGAGCTGGCTATACGGATTTTCTATCATTAACTTCAGCTGTTGAGATGTTTGAATATTTACAGGTGGATAGTCCGCAACCTAAAGAGACTTCAGTTGATATCATTCTGCTTGATATCATGATGCCTGAGATCGATGGGATTGAGGCGTGCAGGAGACTTCAAAGTATTCCTCACCTTAGAGATATACCCGTCATTTTTGTAACCGCCCTTGAAGATTCAAATAAGGTGGCCGAGGCACTTGATGTTGGTGGAATTGATTATATAATGAAGCCTATCAATAAAATAGATTTACTTGCGAGGATTCGCGTAGGGTTAAGACTTAAATATGAAAAAGATTGGCATAAAATGCAGGATGAAAAAATCCGCAATGAATTGGATCTTTCCATGCAGGTTCAAAGCAGCTTATTAAGTGAACCCATTATAAATGACCACTTAACTATAAGGGCATCATACTTACCTGCGAATAAATTAGCAGGGGATATGTACTATTGGCACCGCATCGATGAAAATCGGTATGGGATCATCCTGTTGGATATGATGGGGCATGGCATATCCGCCTCACTTGTGTGCATGTTCATTTCCTCCGTATTGAGGGATGCCATCAGGACACATACAGATCCAGTGGCAGTAATAAACGAAATGAATCGCTGGATGAGTACCCTTAATAAAGAAGATAATCAAGTGCATTATTATTTTACCGCGATTTATATGATCATTGATACAGAGCAAAAGACAGTGGAATATGTGAATGCCGGACATCCTCCGGGATTTGCTTTAATGGACGATGGAAAAGTGGCCTCACTTTCAAAAGGGACATGTCCTGTTGGGTTCTTCACCGAAATGAAAATAGAGAAATCCGTCATTCATTATGAAGAGAAGATTCAGCTTATGCTATTTACGGATGGAGTCATGGAAGCAATAGATCGAGAAGGAACGGAAGGACTCGACCAAATCAAAGAAGCGGTCACGACGAGATGGTTTGATTGTAAAGAATCTCCCCCTATCGATTTTTTGATGTCCCCGGAAATGCAGCAAGATCAACCTGATGATATGTGTGTTGTTGTTATTCAAGCAAATTGAAGAAGGAAGAGGCGGCAGATTATCTGCCGCCTCTTCTCTATAAAAGGGGGGGCACTTTTATATGAAATGAGAATGTTCGTTAAGAGAGTAAATCCTCTATTCGGTTATTTTTAATTAACGGTCATTTTTCAATTTACTAATGCCATCTTGGAGATTGCCTTTTAATTTATCGACTTTACCTTCTGCTTGTAAGTGAGGATCATTTTTCGCGTTTCCGACTTGGTCTTTCGTTTCACCTTTAACTTTATTTACAGCGCTTTTTACTTTGTCTGATAAACCGCTCATTATGTTACCTCCTTTTTCTTTATATGCTATATATACCCTCGAAGTGTATGGGTAAACCTGATTTTATGGAGAAGGGAGTTTTAAGAAGCGATTATAGCCCTTTTGCTTAACCTTTGAATGAACTGATATGATCGATCAATGATATGATCTTTGTCATGATCCAACGAGGCAACATGATATGAATTTTCTAGGGGCGCCATCTCCTTATCACTGGACATGACAGTATCGTAAATCTGATAGGAACACGAGTCTGGTACAACGTGATCTTCTGGAGAATGGAAGATAAGTATCGGGCATGAAACGTCTACTAGTTTTTGACTGGTATGTTCCATTATATCGAGCAATTGATTAATTGCTTTTGCCGGAACTTGGTCATATGTGATTTCTTTAGTTGTATTGTCTTTTATGTCAGGCTTGCCTTCAGGAACGAAGCGCGGAACCGATTGTTTACGATATTTTTCATATTCAGGAACTTGGAGAGCGGCATTGATGGTGAGAATTCCATCACAAGCCACTTTTGTCGCTAAATCGAGAACAAGGGCGCCTCCCATTGATTGTCCGATGGCGAATACATGGGTGCAGGTTCGCTTTAATTTTGCATAAGCCATTTCAACATCTAGGATCCATTCCTGATAATGACCCGTTTCCATTTCATATTCATCCGTTCCGTGGCCCGCCAGTCGAGGAGCGAAGACAGTGAAGCCTTTGGCGGCGAATTTTTCACCTAAATACCTTACGCTTTGTGGCGTTCCATTAAAACCATGGCAAATAAGAATGCCGATAGAATTGCCGGGTATGAAAAAAGATTCCGCACCTGGTATTACCATTGCTGCTGTCATATTCCCATCTCCTTTAATTTAGCTAATTAGCTAAGTTTTATTAAGAAAGTTTATAAATAAAATTAACTATTCCGATTATTTTACTTGGTTATATAATAGCATAATGAAAATTGTGAAGTCAACTTGGTTATATTCCAAAATTCACTATCATTAAGAGGTATTAAAAAAGGATAAAGATACTTAGTAGGTCTATTCCATTTATGGTTGCCATTCTTTCTATTATATAAGTACTGTTTTGGGATTTTTGATAAATGAAGAAGCTTATAATCGGTTCAAGATATAAATATAAGAAATGGAGAAAAAGGCATTGACTTTAAAGTGAAAAGGGATTAATATAAATAAGCACCAACTAAGACAAACGAAAAACTTCATCACTTTCGGCAGATTGCTGAAAGAAAATAACTATTGACTTCTTACTATGAAAATGATAAGATGAAATGGTCACTGAAAAACACAGCGATTTAA
>NZ_JAGGQN010000058.1:0-6794 GCF_018613275.1 Bacillus sp. ISL-4 | reverse complement strand
CATCAAACTGAGGGAGTTCAAGAAGCGTAGAGTTAAAGAACTGTAGCAGTAAAAAAATATGGTACAATAACACCAATACTTGTAAAGATAGGAATTAATATGAATATTGGTGATATGATATTTCAACTAGTTTTCTTTATTTTTATATTTGGGTTATTTTCTGGTGTGTTTTTTCTCGTGCGTTCTCTCGTTACTAAACAGCCAAGCAAGTCAGAAAGTATCGAACAAAAGCTTGATAGAATTATTGATTTACTTGAAAAGGAAAAGAAAAAGTAATCTTTTTCCCGTTTGACATTAATCCTTACTGCACTATTTATGTCAACTCTACAATAAGTCTTATTCAACTTACGGGGCAAGTTTGTTGATGGAAAATGAAACTCTTGTTGTTCAATTTACGTAGATAATAATAACAAACCTTGAATTAATTAGGAGTTGTTTTTATGTTTGATATTACCTTGATATTGTTTATGGCTTTTGCTGGGGGAATTATTGCTATTACCGGCTTCTCCGTAATATTGGGGAGAAGGATTTTAGAACCGAAGAAAGCACTACAACAAAGAATAGATAATCTCGAAGAAGAGGTTTGGAAATTAAAAAATCAAAAATAGCAGCGTGGTGATATAAAAATGCAAGGTTGGCTTTATGGTTTATATGCTCTACTAATAGCAATAATCTCTATATTTACAGGGGAATTAGTAACATTTATTATGCTGGGCTTTATTTTAATTTGCCTTCAAAATATTCATTCTACATTAAAGGAGATACTGAAAGTTAATAAAGAGAAAATTGATTAACGGGTGCTTTACTTCAATAAGGGAGTTGCTTTGGCAGCTCTTTTTCATTCAAGACCTCGAACATCCTTCTAACAGGAATGCTGCCCCTATAGTTAAGCACCTCACAGTTTAAGATTTCATCAGTTAGAATAACAAATACGTTAGCATTTGTTGTTAAACCTAGAACTAGGAAACCAAAAATCATTATAATTAAATACTCATTTCATAAATCACCCAAAATAATCAGGGATCCAAAGTTAGTATATGAATCCCTTTTTATCGAACCTAGCGAAGGAGGTTTGTCTTGGCAAGTTCAATTAATTTATTACCGTCACCATTCAGAACTGCCTTGACCATCCATAATGTGAAACCCTGTGCCTGGCCAAATTCAATTCGTGGGGGAAGGGATATTTCCTGGCGATTCACGAGTACATCCAATAATACAGGTCCATTATGTTCAAAAGCCCGCTTCAGTGCATCCGGGAGGTCTGCCGGGTCTTCTACGCGTATCCCCATGATTCCCATTGCTTGGGCAACGGCTGCTAGATTCGGGTTTTTAAGCTCTGTACCGGTCTCCAAATAGCCTGCTGCCTTCATTTCCAATTCGACAAAGCTTAGCGCACTGTTATTGAAAACGATGATCTTTACAGGCAGTTTATGCTGTTGAAGAGTTAGCATATCTCCCATTAACATGGCAAGGCCACCGTCGCCTGAAAGGGCAATAACTTGCCTGCCTGAATCGATGCACTGAGCCCCAATTGCTTGCGGCAAGGCATTTGCCATCGAACCGTGGTTGAATGATCCCAATAATCTTCTTTTTCCATTCATTTCGAGGTACCTGGCTGCCCACAAGGTAGGTGTTCCGACGTCACATGTAAATACAGCATCCTCACTGGCAAGATCACTGACCATTTTCGTTAAATATTGAGGGTGAATCGGTGTATGGCCTGGTTTCCCTACCGCAAGTTCATCAAGCCCTTCGCGGACATCTTTATAATGATCCACATATTTATCCAGGTGCCGCGAGCTATGCGTCTCTGTTAGGTAAGGAAGCAAAGCTTCGACCGTGTTCTTGACATCACCGCAAAGCCCCAAGGCTAGATTTGCCCGGCGCCCAAGATTCTCTGCCCTGAGGTCAACCTGAAGGATACTGGCTTTCTTAGGAAAGAATTGTCTATAAGGGAAATCGGTACCGAGCATCAGCAATACATCACAATCCATCATTGCGTGAAAGCCGGAAGAGTAGCCGATTAGGCCGGTAAGACCTACAGAGTAAGGGTTATCATACTCTAGATGTTCTTTCCCCCTTAGGGCAATGACCATAGGGGACTTCAATCGGTCACAGAGTTCCATTAGTTGTGAATGGGCGCCTTCACATCCTGCACCGCATAATAAAGTAATCCGTTTCCCGCCATTTAGATATTCCGCCAGTTTTTTCAATTCGGCATCGGATGGACGAACAACAGGTTGTGTCACATGTACAACCTGTTCCGGGACGGTTTGATTGTCAGGCATTGCTGCTACATCTCCTGGCAGAACCAAGACAGCTACACCTTTTCTTGAAACTGCATGCTGCATGGCGATTGTAACCATTCGAGGCATCTGTTCAGGCTTTGTCACCATCTCACTGAAGTGGCTGCATTCATTAAACAGATGTTCGGGATGCGTCTGCTGGAAAAACTCACTGCCGATTTCGTTGCTTGGAATATGGGCTGCGATGGCTAAAACGGGAATCCGACTGCGATGGCAATCATATAAACCATTGATAAGATGAAGATTTCCAGGGCCGCTGCTGCCTGCACAAACAGCAATGCTGCCACTCAACAGGGAATCCGAACCTGCAGCAAATGCCGCTACCTCTTCATGTCGAACCCCAATCCACTCAATCTTGCCAGAACGCCTGATTGAATCTAGGACAGCATTCAAGGAATCTCCAACAATCCCATAAATCCTTTTCACCCCTGCACGCAATAATGAGTCAATTAATAAATCTGCGATTGTTTGCTTCATTCTTTTCCTCCTGTTTGTTCATAGTAGTATGTTTTTTTGTATTTGAGGATACAACCATTGGCCCCTTGTTGCATAGTTCACCTAGCTCCTCAAAGGGAACTTTATACCGGTTTTCCACTGCGCGCGATAGGCGGCTTCACCCTGAGAGCAATTATGAAGGACACGATGCATAATATGGCTATTATCATGAAAGTTGGTTTAAATCCATTGATGATTGCCCCAATAAAGGCGCCTGAAAGGGCACCAAGGCCGAATCCCTGATATACGATACTATAATTTTTGCTGTGATTTTTTAACCCGAAATAATCACCAACAATGGCTGGAAATACGGTAATATTGCCTCCAAAGCAAAAGGCGATGCCAGCTACACAGGCAAAAAAGAGACCATATCTAATATTCCCCAGGCTTAATACCAGAACTGCAGCAGCTGTAACAAAGAAGTTAAAGGCAATCACCTTCATCCGGCCGATTTTATCTGAAAGGGCTCCCAGGATCAGCCGCCCGAATGTGTTAAAAATGGCAATCATGGCTACAGCATTCGCGGCAGTGACTACATCCAAGCCAGCTAACTTTACACCCACATCCTTAGCAATACTGATTAAATAAAGCCCGCTCATGCAAGCGGTAAAGAACATGATAAACAATAGATATACCTCTCTTGTCCGCATCATTTCCTTGACGGTATAATTGTTCGAATCTTTGAGAGAGGACGCATTAGTTTCAACTGTCTCAGATGATTCTCGTATAAAACGCGACCCAACCACTACCATTGCCATTACAATGATTCCCCAGTACAAAAAAGTCTGTGAGGCACCCACATTATTTAATAGCCATGTGTTTATGTATTTAAATAACAGGCTCCCCATTCCGTATGCCGAAACAGAAATTCCTGAAATTAGCCCCTTGCGCTCCGGAAACCACTTGATTAGGTTGGACAATGAAGTAATGTAGGCTAATCCATCTGCGAACCCCACGACAATCCCTGCTGTGATGTACAAAACCATTAACGAAGAAGCGAACGAACTAGCGACTAATCCCGTTCCAAGCACTAATCCTGCCAAAGCAATTAACCGACGCAGTCCCCATTTTTCCTGAAGTCTCCCGGCAAATAGGGTTGCCAATGCTAGAGCAAAGCTTGTAATGGAAAAGGTGATGGCCACTGAACTGAGTTTCCAGCCGAACTTGTCTGCCAAGGGCTGATTGAATAAACTCCAGGTGTAGATAGTGCCAAGACCTATTTGGATGATGATCGTACCAAACACAATGAGTCCCTTATTTACTTTTTGATTAGGAATCATTCTTCCCTCCTTCCTCTGAAACACTCGGGGAACGATAAATTCTTCTATTCTAGAATGGTTTTATTATGACCATCAGCATTGCAATAATATTCGTGGACCTTCGCAGAGTTTGAAAAGGGAAGAGAAGATTCGTGACTGCCCAAATTATGAATGGAATAAAGGGAGAGGGAAGAATTTGAAATGGTATCTCATAATTTGTTTTAAGAAATGAAAAAGAAGTTCAAAAGGGCTATTTTGAGGGGCGATCCTCAACTATGTTGTAGTAGTAGGTAAAGTACAATGTTTTCATGGGCCACTTAGAAACGTAGAAATCCCCTTTGTGAGCGTATATTTATCCTATTTCTGTAGTCCTTTTGGTGACTGTTTGCTGCAGGTTCAAAACAGGACATTGGTAGGAAGGGGAATATCTTATCTGGAAGGAAATAGTAAAGAGGTTAGGATGCACAAAAAAAGAGGGAGATGGCGCTATGAAGAAATTACTTACTAGTTTGATAGTATTAGCAATGGCCCTAGGGATATCTTTTTCCACCGCTTCAGCATCTGCTGGAGGATTTCACCACCCAGATAGCTGGGATAAAAACTCTATTTTGCGGAAGGACACTCATGGGGTAGAGGTTAGGAATATGCAATATATCCTGAATGTCATGGGCTTTTATACGGATTCAGCAGTCGTTGACGTTGATGGGATTTTTGGACCGAAAACCGAAGCAGGTGTAAAGAAATATCAAAAAGAAAACAACTTGAAAGTAGATGGTGTGGTTGGTCCCCGGACATGGGACAGCTTCTCGCAATATATAAAGAAGAATGGCACGAACACATATGGAGCAGGAGGGAATATGGGTCTCAGAATCAAATGGAAGTATGACAATTCCTCCTATACATCCGGCTCAAAAGCTTATATTTACGGTAATGGAGATACATTAAGCGACCAGTATCGCTTGTATGCGAATTAAATTTATAGAATCAATAAGGGAGGTTGCTGATGCAACCTTTTTGTTATGCAACTAAAGGGGCAGGTTGGAGGAAAAAGGGGAGCTTGATCATTATATAGGCGTAGCAACAACGAGGGAGTGCCCAAATAACTTAACACTGCTTAAAGTTGATGCATCTACATGGGCAGTATTCGAAGCAGCCGGACCTTTTCCAGAAACACTGCAAAATGTATGGGGACGTATTTATTCCGAATGGTTTCCATCCTCTAACTATGAACAAATAGAAGGGCCAGAAATCCTTTGGAACGAAAAAAAAGATGTAACCTCACCAACATTTAGAAGTGAAATATGGATCCCCGTTTTGAAAAAGTAAGTATAGACGTAGAATTTATCCGAAGAGCTGTTTCGACAGTTCTTTTTTTTTACTCAACTAACAGTTGCTTTACTTCAATAATGGCTAAGGTAATCTTTTTTTATGGAACTAAAGGGGCAGGTTAATTGAATAAGGTAATATTTGGATTAAGATAGATATAAGTAGAAAAGTTAATAACAAGGGGTGATTTTTTGGAGAAAAATATTGGGGATGTAGATTTTTTTAAACAAGTAGTAAAAAGACTTTGCAAAAAAAACAATATTTCCCCTCAGAAACCTCAATTTGAAATCATCGAGAACGTAATGGTTATTAGCATTAAGAACCATTTAAAAGATGGAGTAGACTTAGATTGTTTTAATATTTTAAACCTTATTTACCGAACAATTGGACCTTTAGAAGAGAGCTGAACAAACAAGAAATAGAATTATTGAGGCTTATGCAGAGTGTCAAGGCATTTTATTTTGATTATAGCAATGAAATGAATACCATTTGGCGATGAATTATTTTACTAAGTTTTTAATGTTTTTACTGATATATGCAAAGTTAGCAGTACACTAATAAAGTAATAAGGTATACTTCAGTAAAATAAGGTATATTATATTTGTTGAATAGATTCTCTTTAAAGACAAGAAAAGTAGGTGAACAAAGTGGGAAAATATCAATTGGATACCAAAGGTCAGGTAGCTGTGACAAAGTTTCATGAAAAACAGACGCCTGCCAAATTTGATAAAAAGAAGCAACTTGAAAAAATACGTGCGGAGTATTTGAAAAAGAAGCAAAAACAAACAGATAAATAATATGAATGAAAACATAGGAAGACTAAAATCTCCCTATGTTTTTCTTATTCGAAGTTCTTTTTTCAATTGATGATAGAGTTTATTATTCCCATAAATTTCAGATTCGGTGACAAAAAATTCGTCATCAGATATCCATTCCTCACTAAAAATTTCAGTAGCAGAATCAATAGACCAGCCGTTATTTTGGATACACCAGTAATCTCCAGCAGAAATTTTTAAAATATTTGGATTCAACAATTTATTTGCTTTTTTTGGTAATATAGTTAAAGGGTGGTGAGGAATTATGAAAAAGAAGTATACGGTTTTCTTTTTACTTTTGTTTATTGTAGCTATTTCTAGTGGTATGGCACTTAAAAATTATTTCGACTATTCTATGATTATTGGAGTTGGTTTAGCGACAGTATCTTTATTAGCTGCTGGGTTTTCGCTTGGAAAAAGGAACAAGGTAATTAATTCACATCATTAAATTGTTTGTTAAGCTAACGTGTGCTTTACATCAATAAGGGAGGTTGTTGAAGCAACCTTTTCTTAATGAACTAACAGGTGCGTTAGCATTCCTGTAGAGCATTAAATATCGGCTTTGAAAAAAACAGAGCCCCTCAGTATGATGA
>NZ_JAGGQN010000057.1:0-7202 GCF_018613275.1 Bacillus sp. ISL-4 | reverse complement strand
TAAACTGAGGGAGTTCTATAAGAAAAGCGAACCTTCTTCAAGAATCGCGCCCAATTCTGGAATAACTTCTGGGATTCTATCCGTTGGCCGGCGTCAGTGGCTGATGACGACCTTGCCGAAGTAAGCCCCCTGCTCCATGTAGGACACAGCAGCGGGTGCCTCGAGGAACGGGAAGACGCGATCGATGACCGGTTGCAGCTGGTGCGCTTCGATCACCCTATTCATGTCCTCCAGGTCGCTCCTGCTGCCGCCGCCAATCGTGCGCAGAGTTGCGCCGCTATAGGAGAAGTCGAGGAGGTTCATGCCAGTCGTGTCATGCGCGAGGTGTCCGACCAGCGAGATGACGCCGCGATATGCAACGCCCGCAATCGACTGAGCGATGGTCCCGGCACCACCGACATCTACGATCACGTCGGCGCCCCGACCGTTGGTGAGAGCGCGCACCTGGGCGCCCCAGTCCGGCGTGGTGGCGTAGTTGATCACGTCGCTCGCGCCAAGCTCGATCAGGCGCTCTGCCTTCGTCTCCTTTGAAGTCGTGGCGATCACGCGGGCTCCTGCGGCGCGGGCGATCTGCAGGGCGAACAGCGATACGCCGCCCGTTCCCTGGATCAACACCGTGTCCCCGGCACCAGCCCCTGCCAGGAAGCGAAGGGACAATTCCCTAAGTACAGCTAAGTTATGTCTTTTAAAAAGGTTAGAATGAATTTTTACTTGCACATGTTTTTCATCTAACTCTCCTTCTTGTAGACGAGTTAATTATGGATCCTAACAGCCCCTTTTATATTAAAGGAACGTTAATTGGCAAAAGAACTAAAGAAAAGACTAAAGCTTTATTATTGTTTTCTTAATTCTCCAAGTATCTCTTTAAAACGTTCTATTCCTTGACGTTTGAAAGCTCCATTGAAAAGAGGGTATTGAAGGCATTAGTTTAACTATGAAAAAAGCTTCCGTGGAAACCTTTTAATCAGAGATATGTAAAGTTATAACACATTTCTTAAGTTGACATCTTTTAACACATTTTTAAAATGTCCAATCAAATAGAATTACTCTTTTATAAAATATTAAAAAGCAGAGGAGTGATTATTTGAATTTATTGGACATAAAAGGATCATATGAATTGATCACTGGTTTGGGCAGCTGGTGTGGTCCTGCCCTCCATACAAAGAGGCATAATTTAAGAAGAAATTCATTTCCCTTGGATTGGGTTCAATCTGGTATTCTCCCTGAAGTAAATAGATTATTAAAGAATAAATTTGAGGGATATATGGAGTTAGAAAATATGCATGAGAAAAATATACTCGCTCATTTTGTTGATGATGGAAATGTTGTTTTTGAACCAGGGGGTACTCAACCATCAAAAGCACATTTTGTTCATGATAGTAAATATAAAATTGATTCCGTTCATGATTTTCCGATGATTCCAAACCAAGATTGGATTGTTCAATATCCAGCATTTAAAAATAAGCTGAATCACCGCATCCAAAATTTCCTTACAAAAATCCAACAAAGTAAAAATACTTTATTCATCAGATATGAGTGGTCAACGGCGAACTATGAAGATATTATTGAATTGCAATCTATTTTATCTCAACTTACAACGGGTAAGTTTAACCTGTTGTTTATGCAGCCTGTAGATGGTTTAAATGGAGTTATAGACATGAACTGGCCAAATGATGGGATTTGCTTTGTACAAGTTCCTCGTAATGATCCCAGTAATAATGCCATTTGGGATCAGATTTTAAAAGGAATAACTTTAACGAATTAAAAAAAATGATCGTTTTAGGCTGCCTTCTTCTATATGAAGTATTTTCAAATAAATATATTAAGCAGAGTTTCATTAATATAGGCAGGGTTTCCTGGCTTTTATTTTTTATTAAATACCTCGTATTAATATACAAAATGAGAAGTTGTCTTTTTTTCTAAAAAAATCAGAATAGAGCCATAAATGATTGGATGTAAAAAATTTAACCCAGCTAATCTTCTAATGTGAAGATAGCTGGGTTTTTAAAGTCGGGAGTCCAAAATAACACTTAAAATAAGTGCATATTATCGGTCAACGTGACACTTTTTAGGTTTGATATTTGATACTAAGTAATGATTGGATATCTTATAAAGAGGTTCATAACTTTTGAGTTATGACACTATCCGAAATCAAAACCGATTTCCAAGTTAGGAAATCTCCCTAAATTAAATTTATTAAACGAAACCAGCTAATAGGATGTCAATATCTTTCTCTAAAATTTTCAATTTCCTTATGATCTACTATTTTTGGCCATGCCAAAATACCCCTCTAAAATTATTTTAGGAGGATTTTCCTCTGTTCATTATACCGTTAATTAGGCTAAATCCAGGAACATTTCTTTTCTCCTTAATTAAGCGTAAATCCAATGAAGCAACTTATTAATAGAGGCAACGATTGACACTTTGGCAGGGATTCCTTCTGATTTTTTCTTATCATAGAACTTTTTTCCCTTGAACTTCTTATGCCGCATAGGACGGTAAGATACAGAGGATGACGTAGTCTGCTTGAACCTCTTTTAGTAGTAAGATTAATGGTTGTCGTAAACTTACCCGATGAGTGAACACTTGGATCTACTCCAGCGAACCTGCCCCGTTAGTTCATTAAAAACAAAAAAAGGACCCTTGGCCCCTTAAAAATACTTTCTATACAAGTCTCTCCGCATTGCAACACGTAGATATGCATATATTTTTGTGGTTTCACTTTTTTCATGACCCATTAAATTTTGAATCACTTCTAAAGGCGCTCCATTATTCAATAAATTTGTAGCGTAACTATGTTAAAGTATTAAATAACACCTATTGGTAGCTATCTTAAAAGAACTATTTTTAAATTATTTTAATAATAGAGTGTTCTCTTTTTCTAATTCATGACGAACTACTTCTCCTATACGCTTCATGCCCTCAAAGATTTTATCTTTAGGCATATTAGAGTAATTTAAACGTAAAGTATTATTCTTTGTGCCATTTGGAAAGAAAGGGGTACCAGGAACAAAAGCAACATTATTTTTCAAGCATTCAGCGAATATTTTCCTCGAATCAACAGGTTCAGGAAGCTCAATCCAAATAAATAATCCACCTTCTGGCTTACTATAGGTTATATTTTCCGGGAAAAATTCTTCGATACAAGTTAACATAGCTGTGCATCTTTCTTTATAAACAGCTTTGATTTTATTAATGTGCTCTTCGATATCGTAAAGTTCCATATACTTTGCTGTTATTCTTTGAGCAAAGCTGTCAGTGTGCAAGTCAGCTATTTGCTTAAAAGAAACATACTTATCAATAAAAGGCTTATCTGCACAAATCCATCCAAGTCGAAGACCGGGAGTAAAAATCTTAGAGAAGGTACTTATATAAATTACTCTACACTCTGTGTCAAAATGTTTCATAGGTGGGAGTGCCTCTCCAGCAAATCTTACTGCTCCATAGGGATTATCCTCTACAACCAGTACATCATATTGATTAGCAAGTTCAATCATTCTTTTTCGTCTTTCGAGTTTTAATGTGCGACCTGTAGGGTTTTGGAAATCTGGAATTGTATAGATAAATTTTGTGTTAGGATGCTCATGCAGCCTTTTCTCTAGCTCTTCCATAACCATTCCATCATCATCCATAGCTACTTCAACAAATTTGGCATTATATGACTTGAATGCGTTAATTGCTGCAAGATAGGTTGGGCTTTCACAAATAATCGTATCTCCCTCATTGATAAATAATCTTCCAGTAAGGTCGAGCGCTTGCTGGGACCCTGATGTGATAAGAACATTTTCAATAGTAGAGTTGATTCCGGTAACTTTCATCCTTTGACAAATAGCTTCTCTTAAAGGAATATATCCTTCTGTCGTACTATATTGAAGAGAAGCAGGACCTTCTTCATTCAATACAGCATTGCATACATCCTTAAGAGCTTCTACAGGAACAACTCTGGAGCTGGCAATCCCCCCGCAAAAGAGATGACTTCTAGTCTTGCTGTTACTTTTAGTATTTCTCTTGTCTCGGAAGATTTTACTAAACGAGCTCTCTCAGCAAATTTACTTTCCATTTATAAACATTCCCCTTTTTTTGTAACGTTTAGAAATTTTTTTAAAAGTTTATCAAGCTACCCATACTCTATTAATATCTTGAATTTTCAGTTACTTCTATTTTTTTGACCTTACTTTCTTTTCTAGTGGCATATATAACAATTGGAATAAGTAGTAATGAAAGCATAGCACCAGCAATTGAAAGGGTTGCATAACTAGAATGTGCTACAACGATTCCTGATAAGCCACCTCCCAATGCTCCTGACAAAGCAATCCAAACATCTACAGAACCCTGCGTTTTAGCCCTAGTAGATGGTGGAGTTGCATCCACTAGGATTGCTGTGCCGCTAATTAAACCAAAATTCCAGCCAAGTCCAAGTAAAGCAAGTGCTGTAATGAGGACTACCATCGAATCAACAGGTCCCATGGCAGCTAGAATGCCTGAAGCAAGTAGCGTAACGGCAGAAGCAATGGCCATAGCAGAACGGCCAATTTTATCAACAAGAAAACCAGTTACTAATGAAGGAAAAAACATAGCACCTATGTGAAATCCAATAACAAGCCCTACTTCATTCAAATCATGTCCATGGTGTCCCATATGTATGGGTGTCATCGTCATAATTGCCGTCATCACAAATTGAGTTAGAACCATTACTGATGCTCCTGCAAAAATTCCTCGCCTGTTTATCGATAACGTATTAGAATTTCCCTCTAAAGGTAAATTACTGGTTTTTCTTTGAGCATCTGATAATGCTTTTGCAACAATGAAGGGATCAGGACGAAGAAAAATTAATAGAACACAACCAGCTAGTATATAAGCTGTGGCAGCTAATATAAATGGACCAGCTAAAGAAGGAATTCCTATGGATACCGCAAACTCTCCCATTACCTCCACCAGGTTTGGGCCTGCAACTGCACCGAATGTGGTGGAAACCATGGCCATACTAATTGCCTTTGCCCTTTGTGTCGAGTTTGCCAAGTCAGTTCCTGCGTATCGTGCTTGTAAGTTTGTTGCTGATCCAGCCCCATAGATAAGCAGCGAAATAAATAAAAGTAGGATGCTATTTGTTAATGCTGAAATGACTACACCAATGGCACCGATACCTCCAGCCAAAAATCCTGTCGCAAGTCCAGAACGACGTCCAAATCGCTGAGAAAGACGTCCTACAAGCAGTGCAGCCCCTGCTGACCCTAAAGTAAATAACGCCGTAGGAATTCCCGAAACACTATCTGTACCTAGCATGTCTTGGGCTATAAGTGCCCCCACTGTTATTCCTGCTGCAAGTCCTGCTCCTCCAAAAATTTGGGATATGATAACAACTATTAAAGTTCTTTTATATAGTTGTTTTTGTTTTTCTGAAGAACTAATGTAGACTTGTAACCAATCTGGTTGAACGTCTGACTTTTTTACGCTATCTTGTACCACAATCTAACCTACCTTTATAGAAAGCTAATTTTATTTCATTTCATCCTCCAACTAGATTTCAAACATCTTATCACTATTAAAAAAACCATACAATATTATAATTGTATGGCAAACAATATTAGGTAAGATCGTTTAGTAAATGTTTAAGGATAATCAATCCTCGCTCAAGCTCTTCAAGCGTTTCCGGTGCACAGACAGAAACCCTTACAGCCCTCTCTGGACAACTATTTCCAACTACAAAACGTTCAGCTGCATACACTTGTACTCCCTGCTGTGCGGCTAACGTTTCAAATTCAGCACCTGTAATCTTGCCTGGTAATAGCAGCCAACGAAAGATGCCTGTTTCAGCACCTAAACACGTATAGTCTGCCAGCTGTCGATTTGCGATTTGGTTTCTGCGAATGGTTTGTTCCCGATGCCCCTCAATTAAGACTTCAAATTGATTCGATACAATCGTACGTGCTGTAAGTTCTGCTAGTAACGGGGAAACGGTTATATTTAAATTATAAAGTGCCTTTGAAATTGGCTCCTTAAATTGACTCGGTACTGCTACATAGGCTAGTCGTAACCCAGGTGCTAATGATTTAGATAAACTTGCAATATAGATGACCTGTTCTGGGGCGAATGATGCGACTGCTGGAAGTGGTTTTTTGTTGAGAAGATGATACGATGCATCTTCAATAACGAACTGTTTATACTTTTTGGCAATTGCTGCAATCATTTTTCGATTCTCAACAGACATAAAGGAAGCTGTCGGGTTATGATAATCTGGGATCAAGTAAATGCCTTTAATATTGTCATTTTTACACGCATCTTCAAAGGCAGTTGGACTCATTTCATAGTTCTCTGATTTTATCGGCACTATTTGCACACTAAGCATCGCTGCAACAGTTTTTAAACCAGGGTAAGTATGATGATCAACACCGATGCGATCTCCAGGCTTACAAAGACTCGCCAGTGTGGCAGCAATCGCATTTTGACCCCCATTTGCAAATAAAATGTGATCAACTGTTGTTTCGAACCCACCTCTTCGGATTAGCTTTATAGCTGCATCCTTTTGCCAAAGGCTTTCGCCTGCTCGACCATAACCAAACCATTTTTCATAATCTGTCTCTTGCAGCATACTTTTCAGTTGAAGTAGCAGTGGCTCGTAAGAAGCATTATCTGGTAGTGTTGCTCCCATTTCAATTAAATGCTTCGGCTTTGTATCTTCAAGTAAATACGCATTCGATAACGCATCATACGATACAAATGTGCCCCTTCCAACAGTTGCACTTAACAAGCCCTTTAACTCACACACTTTAAACGCTTTTGAAATGGTACTCAAATTTAAATCTAAATAGTCGGCCAGTTCTCGCTGTGGAGGAAGTTTTGTTCCAGGTAATAAAACTCCGTTTAAAATATCCTGTTCCAATTGCCCTGCGAGTGCTTGATAAATTGGCTTTTTAGTTTTATCAATCGATGGTTTCCAGCTCATAGGATAGTGTTCAAAAGAATTAATCGGCATAATAATACGCATCCTTTTTCATACAATTATATGATTGTGTGGTTTATAAAACAATTGTAATTTTCTTTTTATTTTATGCCTATTAGTGAATATCCGAGTAGCCAATCTTTGAATAAGACTACATCCTTAATTATGACCATTGAACCTTTTGAACTCCCTCAGTTTGATGCGAATATCTCTCGAATGCTCACTTATTCGCAGGATTTCATAACCCTTGTAATTGGACTTA
>NZ_JAGGQN010000056.1:0-47625 GCF_018613275.1 Bacillus sp. ISL-4 | reverse complement strand
TTCCCATGGCGCAAGCTAGTAAGATCCCTGAAAGATGATCAGGTTGATAGGTCAGAGGTGGAAGCGTGGCGACATGTGGAGCTGACTGATACTAATAGATCGAGGACTTAACCAACGCTTTAAAAAAATGAAATACCTTCTTATTATCTAGTTTTGAAGGAATGAAAATTTCTTCTTGCATTTTCTCAAAAAGACGTTATAATAATATATGTCTTGAAAAAATGTTAACATTGTTTGGTGACGATAGCGAAGAGGTCACACCCGTTCCCATTCCGAACACGGCAGTTAAGCTCTTCAGCGCCGATGGTAGTTGGGGGTTTCCCCCTGTGAGAGTAGGACGTCGCCAAGCTTTTATTGTTCCGCAGTAGCTCAGTGGTAGAGCATTCGGCTGTTAACCGAACGGTCGTAGGTTCGAGTCCTACCTGCGGAGCCATTATTGGAGAGCTGTCCGAGTGGCCGAAGGAGCACGATTGGAAATCGTGTAGACGGGTAACCCTGTCTCAAGGGTTCAAATCCCTTGCTCTCCGCCATTTATACCTGGCCCGTTGGTCAAGCGGTTAAGACACCGCCCTTTCACGGCGGTAACACGGGTTCGAATCCCGTACGGGTCACCATTTAGACAACATATTGGAGGATTAGCTCAGCTGGGAGAGCATCTGCCTTACAAGCAGAGGGTCGGCGGTTCGATCCCGTCATCCTCCACCATTATTCAATAAGATCAGGTTGTTTCTGTATAAAGGATTGATTATTCAGCCCATTGAAACGCTCAACACGAAAACTTGATTCATAATAGCAACATTATTACCGTCGCGGGGTGGAGCAGTCCGGTAGCTCGTCGGGCTCATAACCCGAAGGTCGCAGGTTCAAATCCTGTCCCCGCAATCTATGGTCCCGTGGTGTAGCGGTTAACATGCCTGCCTGTCACGCAGGAGATCGCGGGTTCGATTCCCGTCGGGACCGCCATTTTATTGTTTGGCTCAGTAGCTCAGTCGGTAGAGCAAAGGACTGAAAATCCTTGTGTCGGCGGTTCGATTCCGTCCTGAGCCACCATAGTAGTGCCGGTGTAGCTCAACTGGTAGAGCAACTGACTTGTAATCAGTAGGTTGGGGGTTCAAGTCCTCTTGCCGGCACCATGTTTCATCCATATGCGGAGGGGTAGCGAAGTGGCTAAACGCGGCGGACTGTAAATCCGCTCCTTCGGGTTCGGCAGTTCGAATCTGCCCCCCTCCACCATCTTTCTTACAGGGGTATAGTTTAAAGGTAGAACAGAGGTCTCCAAAACCTCCAGTGTGGGTTCGAGTCCTACTACCCCTGCCAATTTTAATCTTATAATGGCGGTTGTGGCGAAGTGGTTAACGCACCTGATTGTGGTTCAGGCATTCGTGGGTTCGATTCCCATCAGTCGCCCCATTTTTCAATAAATGTGATATAATGAATACAACGTTAATGGGCTATAGCCAAGCGGTAAGGCAACGGATTTTGATTCCGTCATGCGAAGGTTCGATCCCTTCTAGCCCAGCCATATGCGAAAGTAGTTCAGTGGTAGAATACAACCTTGCCAAGGTTGGGGTCGCGGGTTCGAATCCCGTCTTTCGCTCCAAAAACGTTGGCGGCATAGCCAAGCGGTAAGGCAGAGGTCTGCAAAACCTTTACCACCGGTTCGATTCCGGTTGCCGCCTCCAACATACATGCCGGTGTGGCGGAATTGGCAGACGCGCACGACTCAAAATCGTGTTCCTCTGGAGTGCCGGTTCGACCCCGGCCACCGGTATCATGAAGCAGCCAAGAGTGCTGTTGTATCAAGGTCTTACACTTAATTGTGTAAGACCTTTTTTCATTTCGTTGGTATCACTAGGTTTGTGGCTGAAAAAAATATAAAAGTTTCTTCATTTACTCGTATCACTGGACGTTTTTTATGGTCGTTTCAATAGGATTTATCAGAAATATAAAAAACCGCCCACTGAATCAACTAGGCGGTTTTAATGTGGACATAACTGTCCAAGTTTTCTATTTATTAATTTTTTGCTACTTCTGCAATGCAATAAATAGCAGGGAGAAGAAGCAAAAACCATGAACCCAAAATAATATATAATTTATAAGTACAGCGTTAGTCAATTTCTTAAAGGAATTAACCTACTAAACATGGTGAAGGGGTGGTTACTGAAACTGCAAATAGTTACTCATGATGTACCCCTAAAAAAAATTTTGCGGTGGTTATCTGGAAGGATATTTTTGTGAACAGCACTATTACCAGGTAAAAGCTTTCAATGATTACCAGAAGAAAGCGTATGAGGAATATAATAATAAATAAAGACCCAATCATACATATGTACCCATTCATAAGATATGGAAAAAAGGTGTGTTAGAATATGGGCCGCGATTGGCGTCTAAATGAATTTGGTTTCCGTAATCCTCATCCTCATCATGTTTACCTTTACCATTTTAGTCCTTACCTTTACCATGATAATCCTTATCATGGTAATCCTTACTTTTACCAAGTTAATCCTTACTTTTACCAAGTTAATCCTTATTATTAGACGTAAGAGGTAAAGCCATCTTTTTTAAGGTGGCTTTTTATGTGGATTGGTTTAAAAAGTGGAATTAAGCAAAGAAAGTTATTGCTTGTATTGTCAGAGAAGGTTCCCAAAGGTTGAATGGTTAAAACCTCTTTATAGTTGGACTCAGTTAGGGAAGTGTAGTGGTATAATATGGAAAGTTGATTAACAAAAAGAGGTGCTTTTAATGTCCAAATACCGATTAATACATACTCTTATCGTCATTGCGTTCATGGCATGTTTCATCTATAGCCTCATTGTCAGAACTCCACAGGGATTTATCATAACCTTCTTTGCCGGACTTATAGGGATCGGATTGATGTTGCTGAATTTCGCACTCCATAAATACCCCATGAAAAAATAAGCAGGATTGGCGATTAACTTAACCCTGCTGTCTTGTTTCCGTTATGGAAGGTTTCTTTGTAATAAGAAATAATCTGAATATCAACGCCTGTTTTACTCCTTATTTGGCGTGGGTTAAGTCCTTGTTGTATTAGTTCATCCAGTTTCTTAGCTAATTTCACGCCCTCTTTTTCATGAATTTTAGGATCTTTCTTAGCCTTCTTCCTATAGTCGTTTTTAATAATGCCACCACCCGATTTACAATCATGGGGCTGGACACTGTTTACCAACCATCGAGATTTAGCATAAAACTCTTTTTTACAGTCGCTACAATGGTGGATTAAAACAGCATTCTGATTTAAGAACCTTTCGATAGTCGTAACAGTTCCTTTGTACCTAGCGTCAAGTTGTTGCTGATATGCTTGATTCTCTCCTCATATTTACCTTTGTATAAAATGTGTGCCCTGTACTCTTTAGGAGGTTCATTGGATTCCACTATTACAGGATCAAGCCAAGGTTTAAATACTGTACCTGACGTTTGTTTAACCCTTTTCATTAGTTGACGTTTTAGGCGTTTCTTACTATTTGCCATGTTGTTTTCCCCCTTTTGCGAAGATAAGACCCCTGTTTTCGGGGTTTGAATACTAAGGTAGCCACCCCTTAGTTTGACCCCTTAGAAACTTTGACGCTATTCTTTAATAGATGATTTTCTACTTTTACTAGCATATAGACGCTTGTTATTTCTGTTGGATATTCCCTTGCATGTATCACCGCAATACTGCAAACGGTAATTATCAGTCTTGAATACTCTGTTACAACCTTTGCACTTCTTAGAGGAATAACTAGCACCCTGTTTTAATACGTGCACTTGATAGTTTTCTTGCAGCTGTTCGTCATTCGGTAAAACAGATTCTTCAAAGTAAGGACACCGTAATCCTTTACTAATTGAACCGTTAACTACAGGACATCTATGTTCACCTAAACACCTGTCATTCAGGAAATTAGCACAGTTCTTTTCTGCAAGCTTAGAACATGCACAAAAATATTGAAATCAGTACCAACAAACATATCATTAACTTCCCAACCAGCGTAAAGCTTTTTCCCTTTGCCTGCTTGAATATCTGTTGGATGAATTGCACAGGTAGAATGAATTTTTTTAAAAATAATCAAGATCAGTATATCAGTAATACAAGTTTTTATAGGGAAAAGATACAGGTTTTTATGGTGCGATTATGATGATTGGTAAATGATGAGGCTTATCCTAAAAAAATTTTTTGGCAGGTGTCCTAAAACACGTCTGAACTGCAAGTACTTTTATAGGAAGACAAAAAACTTATATGAAGGACGGATGAAAAAATGCTAAACATGCCAAATCAAGTAAAAGAAATGCCACTTTATAAAGAGTTAACTGTAGGGGAATTAAGTAGGGCAGGAATGAAGAAATATTTTTACGTAAAAGACAGTTACACCATATTCCCAATGGATGGAAAGTTTGCAGTTATTGTTTCAGAATTATATGACGGTGAAAGTTTCCCTTAATTGGATGAATTAAGAATAGCCCAACTATTGAACCTAGTAGGAAAAGATGGATGGAACAAATGTTATTTCAAAGAAGAAGCCAAGAAACAATTTAATAACTAAAAGTAGAAGAGTGTTACTGTTAGTTGCAGTAGCACCTTTTTTTGTCCAAACAAAAGTAGAGGATTCATCCAAAATAGCTATATCCTAGATATTTACAAATTATTTGATGTGAGAAAAGATACATTGCTATTGAAGAAAAATCTGTATATAAAGGTATTATAAAATAAAGATACTGGAACTTTCCGACTCAAAATCGTGTTCCTCTGGAGTGCCGGTTCGACCTCGGCCACCGGTATCACTAATAGCGAAGAATCGCTATTACAAAAAGCTTCACACTTAATTGTGAGAAGCTTTTTTGTGTTTATGACGCACTACAACATATGTACAAATAATGTGCGGGATATTGTGCATTAATTTTTCATCACTAAACAATGAAGGAGAATTGAAACCAGGGAGCATACAATATCGAAATTAAACATTATTAAAGGTGTTAGGACCTTATGTCATACACTTAAATGGTGGGTCAGCATTTCACTTGCAAATTGCAATGTGACATACGTCATTTATTTTATCAGCAATCGCATAGAGTACGTTTGTTCTTACGATTAATAATAAAAACGAATGGATCAAAGAGTATTAACTCTACCATTCGTTTTTTAAAAAATAATTTAGATTTCAATATTCATAGCATTTAGGTCCGCTTCCGTATAACCAGAAGAGGATAGTGCGATTTCAATTTTTTCAGCAGCTTTATAATCAAATAATTTAAATTTAGACATTAAAGCGAAAGCATTTTGATTTTCAATTGCCAAGGCAACAGCTTCCACGTCTTGCAATAACTTCAGGTCTTCAATGTAGAATTGAGCGGTTCTCATTGCTAGATACTCATTCATTGTAGTCGAACTATAGAAAAGACTTGTTAATGTGGCGATTGCGTTAGGAACGAAAATCTTATTCATAATTACCCCTCCACTATTCTTAATATTCTGTCATTAAGTCACTTCTAGTATGAGTCACGATAAAAGTGTTGTCAATCTTTATCTTTTGTGCATTTTAACTCACCAGTTGAAAGTAGATCTGTATATAACAGACGACTTTTCCAAAGGCAAAAGTGATTGCCCGAAGCGCACGATGTACGCGAAAGAATGAATATTGCTGAGTTTACAAACCAAATTACATGGGACATGTTGATTAGCTTAAAAAATGACAGCTCATAATCAAGTTGTCTTATTTATTGAGTATCTGGTTGAGCATCCAGTTAATTGCTGCTTAAAAAAGCCAGTGTCAAGAGTGATACGATTTAGACGAATGTTTTAGGATTTTTTTTTGAGATTCTTTCATTGATGAGATCCTTTCTATGTTTGAATATTTCAAAGGGCTTATAAAACAACAGATCCTTATTAACTGTAAAGAAGGCGGGCTTCTACATTACGCAGCTCTCCAGATGAAACACTATCAGCCACAATTATTTGCAATGTTCTCGTAGCTGTCATTCGTTTGTCTGGATGCTTCAATTGTAAATGCTGTTGTATCGCTCGGAAAAGTTCATTATTTTCTGGACGGTTGGCGTTATAGATCTCTTGTAAACTCTTCGATTTTCCCATGGCTTTTCCTACTTTCCATCAAGTGTGAAATATATATGAAAGCTTATGGTCTATATTTCCGTCTGAGGGCGTCTAATTCCTTCTTTTTTCAATTAAATCTTCTTTAAAGAACAGTGAAGTTGTTCCTGATTTTTTTACAAGGCGTTAGCTTACCTGACTTACTGCTTTACCGTTGTCGTATATGTAGTTGTTTTCTTTGTCTTTAACACGACGAAAATAATTCAGAACCTGTGCCTTTAGATTAGACAGGAGGGAAGTATGATAAGTCCTTACAAAGGAGAATTAGAATCAGTAAATAATAGATGAAGAGGCATTTGAAAATTTCTTTAGAGAATTGTTTTTTATGAAATCCAAAACCAAGAAAGTAGCGCCTTTAACCTTACTTCTGTTTATTATCCGCTTCATATTTTTTAAATAATATCGATGAAATATGGTAATAAATAATAAAACCACTGTCTAAGACACTTCAAATAACAAATTTTCTAAGGGGCGGCAAATTGTGAACAATATGGGATGTCAATGCAGGTCCAATGACGAGTTACAGCAACTGGTCGATCAGGCAAAAGAATATACAAATATGGGAACGGTGGCAGACTATATACCGGCTCTTGAAAAGGCAAATCCTAGGGAATTATCAGTTGCTATTTACTATCCTGACGGAAAAGGATATTGTGCGGGGGATGTAAGTGGGAAAATGACCCTGCAGAGCATATCGAAAGTTTTGACACTCGCTCTTGTATTAATGGAAAAAGGGGAGGAATATGTCTTTTCCTATGTAGGTAAAGAACCTACTGGTGACCCTTTTAATTCGATTGCCAAGTTAGAGACAAACAAGCCATCCAAGCCGTTAAACCCGATGATCAATGCAGGAGCATTGACTGTGACCCACATGATTGCAGGTGAGAGTGTGAATGAACGATTCAAGCGTATTTTAGATTTTATCAGGGAATTGACGCAAAATTCCACGATTGGTTTTAATGAAGATGTTGCCCGATCAGAATACAATACGGCAGACTTAAATAGGTCGTTAAGCTATTTTTTAAAGCAGCATAATGTAATAAATGAGGATGTGGAGGACTTAATCGAATTGTACTCGAAGCAGTGTGCCATTGAAATGGACAGTCAGGATTTGGCGAGGATAGGCTGTGTGCTGGCCATGAATGGGAAAGATTTGTTGACGGGAAAGCAAATAATCCCCGGGGACATTGCCCGTATTTGCAAGACATTCATGGTTACCTGCGGCATGTATAACGCATCAGGTGAATTTGCCATCAATGTTGGCATACCGGCTAAAAGCGGTGTATCAGGTGGAATCATGGGGGCCGTCCCCGGAAAATGTGGGATTGGAATTTATGGTGCAGCGCTGGATGAAAAGGGGAATAGCGTTGCCGGGATAAAAATCTTGGAAATGATGGCGAAAAAGTATTCTTTAAGTATGTTTAATTTGTAAACATTGACACCATTAGAGATGAGTCGATGATATTAATCAAGTTATTTTTAATTCGGATGTTGTCTGGCTAAGGAGAGTCAGAGAAGAGAGAGAATGAAGCTTGGAATAAGAGCTTTTTCTTTAGGGTTTGGTGAGGTCTTACAGGAAAAGGCCTATTAGATACGATTGGTACAGTGGCATTATTAAGGGAGGTTCAGTCTAAAGCCTTAAAGAAACGAATCACTCACTTTCACGGCAAAAAAAGGACCTCTGCACATTTGGCAAGGGTCTTAAGGTGATCATAACAAGTTGGAAAAGAGAGAGACCTTTTTATATAATGCATGTACCTCTTTATTCCGATGTTCCCCGATGTCATTTCTTAGGTGGCCTTCCATATCGGTCATTAAATCAGCTAATTTCAATGCCTTTTGCCTATCGGAAATATTGCTTCGAATTATATATTCATATTTTGCATTGTATTCAGTCAGTGACATTTCTTCCGTCCTCCCAAAATATCATTTAAGCTGTCCTCTGTTCCTTCATCAGCAATCCCAATGTACTTTAGTGTAATTTCAGGATGTGAATGATTAAGAATCATTTGTAACTCAGCAAGGTCCTTACTTCGTTTATAGTGCCAGTACCCGAACGTTTTCCGCATGGTATGGGTACCGACGCCCTCGATGTCCACCATGTCCGCTGCTTTATTAAGCTGTCTATAGACTTGTATCTTGCTAATTGGCTTATCGCCCTTGCGTGAGGGGAATAGCCATTCACCATCGATGGTGGCTATATAGGCTGCCAATTCATTACATACATTATTAAGCTGTATTATTCTTGGCTTTTTTGTTTTGCCTTCCTTGATGATGACCTCCATCTTACCTATAATGTCCTTTATCTTCAGTGATAATAAATCAGACACACGCAAGCCGGTATTGATGCCTAACAAGAACAATATGTAGTCTCTCTCGCTGCAATGTCTCTTCAGTGACCATTTCATATCATCTAATTTTTCCAATGATCTGATTGGTTGAACGTCAATTAAATGTTCTTTTGGCAAATGAGATCACCCTTATTTCACGCTAATGGAATCAGTGTTTTGAATGTATACTTTTTTATTAATTTAAGAGTAACACTTGAAAAGGATGGAAGTCAATGTGAGGTGTATATTGATATTTTTTGGACTGTCCACTTTTAAGGGTTCGGAGTATTTTAGTTGTTTATTCGTATTAAGGTTGAATAATGGCATTAAAAACTTCTGGAACTTGATATAATGAATCTATAGGAATATTCTTCTAAACTGGTGTTTTGATGGATATTTAATAGATGAATTAATTCATTCTGAATTTATTATGCTTTAACAGGATAAGGGAAACCACCATGAAGAGAGGTTTAGTTATATTGAAAAAGTTACTGCCTTTAATGTCAAGGTTGTTTACTATGGCAATTCTGGTTGCGGTTTTTTACTGTATGTTCATGTTCGCAGACTTGGAGAATGAAAAGACAGACAGCGGACGTCATAGCGAGCGATCAGTTAATTTTGAAGAGATGAGCAATCAAGAAGAGAAGCCAGCAGGTTCTTTGGTGAACTATTGTAAAGATAGCGCTAATGAGAGTCGCACCTCCAGTTGGTTTGGTATTGAAGAAAACGTTATGGAACCTAGCGAATATACGGTTGAATGCATTGAACACTTGGAATAGCAGCAAAGTTCCTATGGATCAATCGTAAATTTGAAGTTCAGGTCAACAAGGATACCTGGGACGTCAGGGTTTAGCGAAAAGGTAAGGACATATTGCCGAATATTACCGTGAGCGGGGGACATCCAAAGATTTGGCTGGTTGGCGGAGTGGAATTCACGGGGAATATGAAGTGTTTTGGAAAATAAGACTTCGCTGAAATGATTGGTGAAGAACGGGTACACAGTTAGGGAGGCCATATTTGCTGCATATAGAACATTGACACTAGCCTGTTTGGATCTTAACCAAACAGGTTTTTAGTATGAAAGGAAATCCAATGGAAAAAATGGAATAGAATATAAAGAAGAATGAAGGAAAATTTTCCACCCCCATATCTTTTTCTCTTTCTGAAACGTTTATAGGATAGAGGGTGTTGAAGGAGTGAGAAAAATGATAAATAAGTTAAGGGAAGATATTTCTGAAGAAAAGGATAACGGTGCGATTTTGCGTGAAGTCTATCCTGAATTGCTTCGGTTTTGCCGATTCCTGACCCAAAATAATTGGGATGGGGATGATTTGGCACAGGAAACGGTATTGAAGGCAATGCAGGGCTACGGAAAGAAAACCGAGATTACAACGGCTTTATTGAAGACGATAGCCCGCCATTCCTGGATTGATACGATACGAAAAAGAAAAAAAGAATCATTAGACGAACAGTTGGATACCGAACAACAGGGATCAGTTGGGGGAAATGCCTTTGAAACGGTTGAATATATAATAAAGTCACTTACCCCGAAACAAGCTGTTGTGTTTCTGTTAAAGGAAGGATTCCTCTATCGGTCAAAAGAAATCTCAGATTATTTGAACACCACGGAAACGGCTGTAAAGGCAATCCTGAACCGTGTGAAAAAGCGTTTTGACGATGACGTTGAAGAGCGTAAGTTGTCTTGTGTGGAAGATTGGCAGGATGAGGAGGAACAGCGGCTCATGTCCCTGATGACACAGGCTTTAAAAGCCCAGAATCCTGATATCCTCATTAGAAGCATCCCATCTTTCAAATCCCTGAACAGTGAATCGATGATTCCTAAACTGATGAATCGTTCGAATCTTTCCAAATCAAGCTTCACTCCTTCAAACACACTCTCAATGGCCGCATAGCCAATATTATTGTTAGGAGGAAGAAGAGATATGACCACAATTCCATATGTAATTGAGCAATCAGGCAAGGGTGAGCGCTCGTATGATATTTATTCCAGACTTCTAAAAGACCGTATCATCATGATTGGGGAAGAAATCACCGATCATTTAGCCAATAGTGTGGTTGCCCAATTGTTATTCTTGGCAGCAGATGCACCTGAGAAGGAAATTACCATCTTCATAAACAGTCCGGGGGGATCAACCAGTGCCGGTTTCGCCATTTATGATACGATGCAATATATTAAGCCTGATATCCGGACTGTATGTACAGGGATGGCTGCATCATTCGGTGCCATGCTTCTATTGGCGGGCACGAAAGGGAAAAGGTGCGCTTTGCCAAATAGTGAAATCATGCTTCATCAACCGCTTGGTGGGGCGAGGGGGCAAGCCACGGAAATTGAAATTTCTGCCCGAAGGATTTTGAAATTAAAGGATCATATCAATCAAATCATTTCGGAAAGGACTGGGCAGCCTATCGAAAAGGTGGCGAAGGACACAGATCGTGATTATTTCTTAAGCGCAAATGAGGCGAAGGATTACGGTATAATCGATGAAATAATCGTTCAGGACGCCATGTAAGCTCAAAAAAATCTGGACGAAAACGAAAGGAAACTGCCGATATGATATCGGCAGTTTCTTTTTACCCTCTTACATTACTCCATATATTTATCGCAAAACCCATACCTTGTTCCAATACTATTCCGGATCCACTACCTCAGCTTCACAATGCCCGGCACCCGGTATTATCAATTTTTCTTTGTCTACTGTTGCTGCATTATATACGTCATACAGCATGGAATAAGGGACGATTGAATCTTCTTGAAAAAATAGAATGGTACCTTGGGTATATCTGAAACTACTGTAATTAATTCTTATTGAAGGCATTAGAAGGTTGGATGTCTTCCTTTTCTGGATAGTCCATCCATTTAATATGTTAAAATAAATATTATCTTACATTATCAATATCTTGGAGGAAGTTTTTATGAAGAAAGCGCAAAAGGTTTTACTTATTAGTGGAATCTCTGCTGTTGCATTATTCGGGGTGGGGGTTGCTTCCTTTAAAATCATGGAGAACTCCAATGAGTACGAAAAAGCTCAACTGGTAATTGAATCCAGGGAAGCCAAAGAACAAATTGAAAGAGAAAGAGAAGATGAAAAAATCGAAGCCCAAAGGGAAGCGAAAGCTAAAGCTGCGGAACTTGAAGCGAAAACAGCGTTATATGATGGGATCGAATTTGAAACAGGACTTGGTGAAGGCTCAACCGAAACGGAAGTCATGGACGTCATGCATAAAATGACTCATCAAAAGGTTCGCTCGCAAGATAAATGGGGAGCTATACCGATGTCCCCTAAGATTATAGAAGAAGTTTATAAAATAGTGGATTCAAGTGATTTTCAGCATAGAGATAGATTGCTGTCCATCGCTTCCCGGTGGCGAGACTTTGATTTTAGCACGATCATTCAGGACCATAACTTTTTTTGGGAAGACAAAGAAGGCACCGTTGGAAAAGCCCATGGAACATTAAGTCGGGCAGAAGAGGTTGAATTCATTGAAGTTAATTTTAAATGAGGGGAAAGTACTGAAAATGCCAAAGGGCGAGTGGCAAGACTTGTTCAAAAAGAAAACATTCAAACCTCCTGCAATAAGGCCAGTTCCTCAGGAGGTTTGAGTATTTTTGAACCTTACACTTGATACAGTAGTTTTATTTCTTAATAATTAGTTTGCTTGACTCGTTCTCCTTGTTTACGGGAACGTCTTTTCCTACAGTGACCCTGCGAACGACGCGGTGCTGGTCCCCGTAATCGGCAATAGCGTAATGCTGCGTGGCTAGGTTATCCCAAATGACCACGTCCCCTTCACTCCATTGCCAACGCACGGTATTTTCTAAGCGCGTGACGTATGAATCGAAGATACTTAATAATCTTTCAGATTCACTTGTTGTATATCCATCCACTCTTCCAGCAAAGCCACCTAATAACAAATGCTTTTTTCCTGTTTCTGCGTGCACGTGAACGACTGGGTGCCTTGTTTTATAAATGGTAGATTCGAATATATCACGATATTTCTTTTTAACCTCATCATCAATGTTTTCGGCTGGTTTAAATTGTGCATAATCATATTCATTTGTATGGATTGCCCATAGTCCATCCGCTAATTTCTTCAATCCATCAGGCAGGTCCTCATATGCTTTATTGGTATTTGCCCAGACTGTATCGCCGCCAACATCAGGGATGGTTACACCTCTTAAAACAGAGTATTTAGGAACTTCTGGAACAAAAGTGACATCAGTGTGCCAATGGTTTGCTTTAGCACCCCGTTCGGAATCAAGTTCGAAAATATAGTTAGTATTGTCTTTGACCGGTACTGTAGGATGTGCATAAGGCTCACCCAATAGTTTGGCAAATGCTTCTTGGCTGGCATCGTCCAAATGGTTTTGACCTTTGAAGAATACGACTTTATGATCGTTTAACGCTTGTTTGATTTCACTGAAAATAGCTAAATCCAAGTCTCCGCTTAATTGGACTCCTTGAATTTCCGCTCCAATCCTTCCTGCTACGGGTACCACTTTTAATTGTTGTGTTTTAGTTTCCGTCATAATCAATCTCCTCCAGTAAGGTATGTTTTTTTATTTTTTAAAGGCTTCATCAATGTACTCATTGTTGATCTTGTTTTTAAAATTAAATGATTTTTTGATATAACCCACACCAGCTAAAGTATCGATAGATTCTTGTTGTGCCTGGATAGCATCTTCGGTAAAGTAGATATTTGGTTCTTCAGCCGTTATTATTTTCTTGACTGTGCTCACAGGCAATTTAGTTTCTTTAGAATAAATTTCAGGTGCTTCATCTGGATTTTCAATTTGCCAATCGGCAGCTTTTTTATAAACCTTTAAATAGGCCTCGACAATTTCAGGGTGTGCTTTTGCAAATTCGTTACGTGCAATGATTGCACCAGGAGCTAATATTTTTCCTTTTACATTAAGTGCGACTGCATTACCTTTTTCAATATTATTAAGATAATAAGGGTTCCATATCGCCCAGGCGTCCAATTGTTTGGTTTCAAAAGCGGATTGAGCATCATCCGGTTGTAAATTGATGAGTTTAATATCATCAGTTGTTAAACCATGTGCTTTCAATGCCTTGATTAAGTACACATGACCGGTTGTCCCCGAGGCAACACCGACCGTTTTTCCCTTTAAGTCTTCAATCTTCTTTATGTCACCTTCTGGCCGGGCCAGGATCCGGACAGATGACTCACCTCGACCTGTTTGTGCAATCACTTCAAATGGCAGATTCTTATCAATTCCGGCAATTAGTGCACCATCCCCTAGAAAAGATAGGTCAACTCGATTGGAAGCGAGGGATTCCAAAAGCGGGGGACCACTCGGGAATTCACTCCACTCGATTTGGGCATCCAATTTAGAAAACTCTTCGTCGAAGAATCCCTTTTCCTTTGCAATGACCAATGGCCCCATCTTGCCATTTAAGGCAATATGAACTTTAAGTGGATCACTTTTCCCGGAAGCTTTACCGGCATCGGAATTACAACCTGCCAATACAGCAATGCTAATGATGGCAAGTAATACTGCGGTTAGCTTGTTACGATATTCCTTCATAGATTCCCTCCTTTTTATTACACTTACCACATCTGGATAGTCAGATTAATGACAAAAAAGAGATTCAACGAAGAGTATGCCGGGGTTACTCTTCATTGAATCTCCGGTAGTCCAGTTGATTCACATGACCTTTATTTAATTGGTTTTTTGTGAAGCGGATTTGTGTATGAATGCATCTTAACAGGTGTTAGAATAATCTGTCAATTTCTTTTTTGATTAATCCGATAAAATAAATCGGTATTTGGTGTTGATTATAAATAATCGATAAGTTAATATAAAATGAAATATTGAATCGACTAGTTAACTAGAGATTCAGCAAAGGGACAATATGTGCCTTATTGCTGGATCTCTATTTTTTTTATTTGAGAAAGGGTGAGGATATTGGTAGCGACGTTAGAAATTAATCATGTAAGCAAAACATTTAAGAATGATAATGAAAGTGTCCATGTTTTGGATAATTTAAATCTGAGCGTCAAAAATGGTGAGTTCGTCACCATCATTGGTCCGAGCGGCTGTGGGAAAAGCACATTATTAAAGCTGGTCGCAGGACTTGATTCAGACTTTGACGGCTCGATCATAGCAGGGGATCATCCGGTCAGCGCCCCTTCTAAAGACCGTGGTTTCATTTTTCAGGAGCACCGTTTATTTCCATGGCTAAACGTGGAGAAAAATATTGCGGGTAACCTTCCATTAAAAAAAACGGATATTAGAAAAAGGGTGGATGATTTAATTTCACTTGTTAAGCTAAAAGGATTTGAAAAGGCGTATCCACGCCAATTATCAGGTGGAATGTCGCAGCGTGTTGCCATTGCTAGGGCCTTATTACGTAATCCTGAAGTTTTATTGCTGGATGAACCATTCGGTGCATTGGATGCTTTCACGCGAACGCATCTTCAAGAGGCTTTGCTAGAAATATGGGAGAAGAATATGACAACGATGGTGCTTGTCACCCATGATATTGATGAATCCATCTTTTTATCGAGCAAAGTGGTAGTCATGGAGGCAAAGCCTGGACGGATTAAAGCTATCGTTCCAATTGATTTACCATATCCAAGAACTCGAACAAGCAAAGCGTTTCAGGAATTCAGGACCGTCATTTTAACCCAACTTGATCATCATCCTGAAGAAAGGGAAGATTGGAGCATTTAATTAATTTTTGAAAAAAGGAAGGATGAAAAATATGTCTACACAGACCGTTGCGCAAAACAAGTCACTTGTCATAAGGAAAACGAAAAAACAATCCAAACTTGCCAAATCAGCATTGCGGGGTTCGTTCCTTCCCGTTGTCGTGTTGATTGCTTGGCAATCATTAGGTTCGGCTGACATCCTGCCGGCCCAATTATTCTCATCACCTTTATTGATCGTCACGACTTTCATTGATCTCGTTCAGTCAGGGGAAATGGGCATGCATTTACAAATCAGTTTAACGCGGGCTCTTCTTGGCTTTGCATTAGGTAGTTTTTTAGGCTTATTGCTAGGGGTCATCGTTGGCATGCAAAAAAAATCCGAAGAATATCTTAATCCAAGCATTCAAATGTTACGAACAGTTCCTTTACTTGCGATTACCCCTTTATTCATTATGTGGTTCGGGTTTGGTGAACTATCCAAAGTGCTGCTTATTGCTTTAGGTGCTTTTTTTCCTCTATATTTACAAACTTTTTTGGGCCTTCGGAATGTGGATAAAAAACTATACGATGTTGCCCGAATCTTAGAGTTTAGCCGTCTGGAACAAATAACGAAGCTCATGATTCCGGCAGCTTTGCCAAACATATTGCTTGGTATCCGTTTAGCCTTAAGTGCGGCTTGGATGTGCCTGGTCGTAGCTGAATTGTTGGGTGCGGATAGAGGGGTGGGCTTCATGATCCAGGATGCCCGTTCATTCATGCAAACGGACGTCGTATTCGTAGGCATCATCATTTTTGCCCTCGCTGGAAAAATCTCCGATTCGTTTGTCCGTTTTTTAGAAAATCATTTACTGAAATGGCAAGATAGTTTTAAAGCCTAATTGAAAAGGATGACCGCCCTGTTTTGGGTGGTCATCCTTTTCTTGTTTGTATGGTGTTTTTAATTGATTTCTCTATGTAAGGGCAAATAAATGGTGAACGATGTTCCTTTGTTCAATTCGCTCTGCACTACGATTTTCCCTTTGTATTTTTGAACGATGGAATAACAAACGGTCAAGCCGATACCTGTTCCCCTGTCTTTAAGCGAATAAAATGGGGTGCCGAGTTTTGCAAGCTGTTCTTTGGAGAGACCTATTCCTGTATCCGTTATTCGTATTTTTGCCATAGTGCGTTCCTGCTCTGTTTCCACTTTGATGAATCCGGGATTGTTCATTGACTCAATTCCATTTTTCATGATATTGACCAGTATCTGTTTAAGCTCGATGGGATTCATGTTAATGTGCAGGTCGTCACGGAAATCCAAGAGAAAGCCTATGTTGCGATTATTGGCGAAACTCGTTAATAAATCGGAAATCTTTTGGATTTCGTAATTTAAAGGAATGACCTGTACATTATCCGTTTGCGGTTTTGCCAAAGACAAATAGTCATTGATTATGACTTGTGTATATTCAAGTTCTGTAAGCATGGTCTGCACATAAAATTTTTCCGTTTCATTCAGTTCCTTCTCTTGATCTAATAACTGGGCAAATCCTTTTACGACTGTAATCGGATTACGTATCTCATGTGCAATGGTGGCAGCGAGCTGTCCGACTGAGTTCAGTTGTTTGGCCTGCTGTATTTCCTTATGAAATGCATTAGTGGATTCCACCCTATTATTGGTTCCTATGAATACGAATACCAATATGATTTGTATAGCGATGAAATTAAGCGTGTTGCCGAAACTATCCAAAGCGACATATTCATAAGTATATTGAAGATCCGTTTTTGAAATGATCAAGATGGAAGCGGGACCTAATATGAAATTTAAAGTGGCGACAATATAAAATCCGATTTTATCAAAGAGAAAAATGGGAATCAAGGGTGCTAAAGCAAATAAAGCCAACATGATTGCGGTATCTGGGAATATCAAGAATTTTCCATATAAATAAACAGTAATTAAGAAAATGAATAGGGTTTTATAAAAATTGACTTCTGTTTTTAAGTAAAATAACAGAGAAATTATCATCCCCGATATTAAAATGACCTGTAATATCATCTCGTAGGGATTATCTTTCCAACTTATAGGTGATACAGAAATCCCAACTAATAGTAAAAAGGATATCATTGCCATGAATACTTTCAGTATAAATCGGTGTTTGTTTTGATAATATTGATAATTTTTTAACATAATTCCCCTTAATATTAATATTCTGTTTGTTTGTTTAATAGTAATATGATACTAGTTTTTTGTAAATCAGAAAAAGATAGATTTTGCCATCGATAGTCTCTCTATATATAGTACTGGAAGGGGAGGTCAAGGAGTTAGGGAACAATTCTGTCCATGATGCCCCCTTGGTATGTCTCTAATATCTGGAATTTATCGGCTTTAGTATGGTTTATTATGGATATAGGAGACTTGAAGTATTAATGAAACGGTTAAAGGCTCATTAAACAGCGAAGTAAGGAGTTAAGTAACGAGGAGAATGTGTAAATGTTTAGTTGTTGGTATTTGGGTGACTGTTTTTTTCTACTATTTCAATATGTGAATGCCAAGAAACTTTTTATATTTTCTTATTGGATTACCAGTATCCATGTTTAGCACATTTCTCATTTATGATTTTTTTGGATAAAGAGGCTTTTAGTGGGTTTTTAATCATTAATCAAATAATTAAGCCGTCATTCATATTGGGTTAGGTACAACAAACTAATGAATGCACTGTGGGTAATTGTTTGATAGGTTATATTACTCATTTTTACTAAAATATTATTTCTTTACATTATATTATCTGTAGATTCACATTCCCCTTCTAAAATGATGGTAATAATAGGAGGGAGAGAGGGTAAATGAAAACGAATATAAAGAAATTCGGTTTTTGTATGATGAGTGCGGCCTTTATATTGCAAGCTACTTCCATGGGGGCCTCAGCTGCAAATGGAAATCATTCCAATTCATCTATTTATGAGAAGAAAATCGTGAATATTGCACATCGGGGAGCTTCTGGTTATGCACCTGAACATACCATTCCCGCTTATCAATTGGGAGAACAAATGAAAGGTGACTACATAGAAATCGACCTTCAGATGACCAAGGATGGAAGATTGATAGCAATGCATGATGAAAAGGTGGATCGTACGACGAATGGTACAGGTCTGGTGAAGGATTTAACGCTGGCAGAAATCAAGCAACTGGATGCCGGTTCATGGTTTAATGAAAAATATCCGCAATTGGCAAAAGAGGTATATGAAGGGTTAAAGGTTCCCACTCTTGAAGAAGTCTTTAAGAAGTTCGGAAAGCAGGCCAATTACTATATCGAAACAAAGTCCCCTGAAGTATATCCAGGAATGGAAGAAGAACTTCTGCAGGTTCTGGAAGAATATAAAATGGTGGATTCAAAAGGCCGTACCAAGAATATATTAATACAATCGTTCAGTAAAGAAAGCCTTATGAAGGTTCATGACATGAATCCAAAGTTACCGCTTGTGCAACTCTATTCTTATAAGAACCCAGCAACCATTTCAGATGAAGAATTGGAATCCGTTAAGGAATATGCAATTGGCGTGGGCCCGAACTTCAATAAGGTTGATGGACAATATGTGAAGATGGTTCGGAGTCATGACCTTCAATTCCATCCATATACAGTAAATGATAGAGCGGATATGAAAAAGGCTCTTGAATGGGGTGCAACGGGGCTGTTCACTAATTATCCTGATGTATTCAGCGAGGTACTAAGAGAGTACAAGCATGATAATCACAATGACAATGGAAATTAATAAGTAATTATGTGAGTCCCGGTTTTCCGGGGCTTTTTTTTGTAATGAAGGGCATTTAATTATTGGGGAAACTAGGTGGTCTTAGGCTTAGCAGGCTTTTTTGACGGGTATATCAAAAGTATTAAAAATATTTTAGGAGGTTGATTATGAAGGCTGTCACTTTTCAAGGAGCAAAAGAGATACAGGTAAAACAAGTTGAAGATCCGAAACTTCAGCAAAAGGATGATATCATCGTCCGAGTGACTTCAACGGCTATTTGCGGGTCCGATCTCCATATATATCAGGGTGCTTTACCCACGCATAAGGATTATGTCATTGGCCATGAACCGATGGGTATCGTTGAAGAAGTGGGTCCGGAAGTAACGAAGGTGAAAAAAGGGGACAGGGTTGTCCTGCCTTTTAACATTTCTTGTGGGCACTGTTATTATTGTGAACATGATATGGAGAGTCAATGTGATAATTCCAACCCCAATGAAGCGGTGGATACAGGCGGATACTTTGGTTTTACGGAACGATATGGGAACTATCCAGGCGGGCAGGCAGAATATTTAAGGGTCCCATATGGAAACTTCATGCCGTTTGTCATTCCAGAGTCATGTGAACTTGAGGATGAGGCACTATTGTTCATGTCCGATGTGCTGCCAACCGCCTATTGGAGTGTAGAGAACGCTGGCGTCAAGAAAGATGATACGGTAGCGGTACTTGGCTGCGGGCCGATTGGCTTGATGGCTCAGAAGTTCGCTTGGATGAAAGGCGCAAAAAGGGTCATTGCAATCGACAATCTTCCTTATAGGCTTAATAAGGCAAAACAGATGAATAAGGTTGAGGCGTATAACTTCGACGAGTATAACGATATGGGCAGCTACATTAAGGAAATCACTTCAGGCGGGGCCGATGTGGTCATAGATTGTGTGGGTATGGACGGCAAGAAATCAACAATCGAGGCGATTGAGCAAAAGCTGAAACTTCAAGGCGGAACGTTAAGCGCGATCGAGATTGCACTAAACGCCGTACGTAAATTCGGTACGATTCAACTGACTGGCGTATACGGATCCAAATATAACATGTTCCCATTAGGCAATTTATTTGAAAGGAACATTAACCTGAAAATGGGGCAAGCACCAGTCATTCACTACATGCCAAAGCTTTTTGATGAAATCACGGCTGGAAAGTTCGACCCCACGGAAATCATATCCCATAAAGTCCCTCTCGAAAAAGCGAGTGAAGCTTATCAAATCTTTAACGATCACGAAGATGAATGCATTAAAGTGGTGTTAAAGCCATAATCTTAAGCTTATAAAAAGTCCAATGCATGGAGCTGCATTGGACTTTTTGGTTATGTTCACAAATAGTTAATGGTGTATTATGGATAGGCGTATAAAAGAGATGTGAAATATGAATGATAATTATGCCTTTGAACTGAAGAAATCAGGATTACACTAATTTTTTTACTATAATGGGTGGCTTTCGTTTCAGGGGAATCCGAAAATGTGACGACTGACCCTTTAATTGATGAAGGAGCATATGATTTAAAAAGAAGAGTTGATTTAATAATAAGATGCAGTGCCAAGTGAACTTGAACAAGGGTTTTTGGTAATGAGATGGAGTATTTATATTATATAATGATAGTGACAAAAGGAGGATGTATAGATGGTATATAATTCGGCAGCAGAACTTTGTGAAGGGTTTGGGTATCCGCCCGTTCACGTTAAATTGACGATAGAGATCGTCGATAAGAGATTGGGACCTGTAACAGCGGAAGCAGAGATTGCCATCAAGCCTGTTAAGTCAAAGGAATATCTAAAAGTATTGGTGGAAGAATTGGAATCGGAGCATATCTTTGCTGATGAAAATGGCAGTATCTATGGCAGCTTCGGCATCGATCAAAGCATCCAGATATATGATGAAGTCCTGAATACAATTCCGTTCGAAGAGTTAATTGGAAAGGAAAATTGGAAAGAGACAATTGAGGAATCAATCACTGTGGATAAGCTAAAGGAACAACTGGGGAAATCCCTCAATGATTATCAATTCAGTGATTTGAGCGGGAAATATAAATTTAGGAAAAGATGTACGATAACGGAACTTCAATTCATAGAATAAAGCAAACTGGAGAAGGCGAAATGCTTTCTCTTTTTTGATGCTATCATAATCAAATGCTTATAGTGACACAATCCGTAAGATTTTTTTAACATACACAATGTCAGGAGAGATCAGTAAGGCTTTTTATCGTTTCAACATACATTTTTTTATGGTTTTACATAGGGTAATATAGTGATAAGGACTTTTACAAGAAAACGAAATGTATATTTTAAAAGATAAAAAGGAGAATATATGAAAATTGGTTTGGTACGGCATTTTAAGGTGGCACATGAATTTCCCACTGGAAGACCTGTGACGGCGGATGATATGAAGCAATGGTTTGAGGACTATGATGCAGCGGATATCATTTACGGAACGACTTTATTTGGTGTGGAAGAATGGCAGGAATGTTATAGCAGTGATATGTCGAGAGCTGTCAAGACAGCGGAACATATCTATCCAGGTACGGTTCATCGGATGGAGGAGCTGCGGGAAATACCTTCCCCTCCACTAAAAGGAAAAGTTAAGCTGCCGTTCATCCTTTGGGCCATCTGGATTCGCTGCTGCTCGGTAATAAACAAGCAGACAAGGACGGAAATTAAGATCGCAGAGCGAAGGATCAATAAAGTATTGGATGAGGTCTTAGCAAAGGGGGAAAGGGATGTTCTGATCGTGAGTCATGCCGCCCTCATGGTATATATGAGGAAAGAGCTTATACGACGGGGGTTCACTGGTCCAAAGTTCAAGATTGCCAGTAATGGAAAGCTTTATGTATTTGAGAGATGATAAAGGGGAAATATTGGGTTTCCCACCAGAACGGTTAAGTCATTTTTGCTGATTTTAAGAAAGAGGAAGGCATTTTCCGAATAGTTATTCTTTTTTTATTGGTTGTGGTTTATTATTGTAATAGTGTAATTTTTACGAATTCAATAATAGGGAAAGAGGGGTGGACATTTTGCTGAAGGCAGTTTTTTTTGATTTAGATGATACATTACTATGGGATCAGAAAAGTGTTAAAGAGGCTTTTGTGGCCACATGCGAAGTGGCTAAGGAGAAATATGATCTGAATGTCGACGAGTTTGAAGAAGCGGTGCGAAAGGAAGCACGTGAGCTTTATTCTTCTTACGATACATATGCATTCACTCAAATGATCGGAATCAACCCATTTGAGGGATTATGGGGAAATTTTCAGGATGATCATGATGAATTCCGGAAGATGGCCGGGATTGCACCGGCTTATCGGAAAGAAGCGTGGACGAGAGGTTTGAAGGCATTAGGGATTGATGATCCGGAATTTGGGCTTGAACTGGCAGAACGTTTCCCGGCCGAGAGACGCAAAAAGCCATTTATCTATGAAGAATCCTTCCGTGTTCTCGATGAATTAAAAGGGAATTACAAATTGCTATTGCTTACGAATGGATCTCCTGAACTGCAAAATACCAAACTTGAAATTACGCCTGAACTGGTTCCTTATTTTGACCAAATCGTGATTTCAGGCGCATTTGGACGAGGCAAACCAGATGCCTCCATTTTTGAGCATGCTTTGGAAATCATGGAGCTTGATAAGGATGAAGTATTGATGGTCGGCGATAATTTAATGACTGATATCCTTGGAGCATCACGGGTAGGCATAAAGTCGGTTTGGATAAATCGCCATGATAAGGAACGGAATGAAGTGATTCCAACCTATGAAATCAAGCATTTAGAGGAGCTTTACCCAATCCTTGAGAGCCTGGGGAATTAATTGGCAGTACTACTCCAAATAACAAATTTTGGAGAGTTTTAAAGGGGAAATTAGGTCTTTTAAATTATTTACAGAATGAAAAGGGTGATATATAGTTACCCTGTAATCAATTAAATTATTCAGACTAGGGGTGTCCAATAAAAGTTGGGCTGAGAGAGAAGCGCTTAAGCTTCTTAACCCTCAGGACCTGATCTGGTTCATACCAGCGTGGGGAAGTTAGAATCTACTAAACAATGACTTTTCAATTGGTCATTTCTGTAGTCATACTAACGTTAGCCGGGTCTTAAATATGAGATCTGGCTTTTTCGTGCGAAATGGATTGGATTTTGTCCTTTTTAAATGAAATTAAAAAGGAGAAATGAAATCATGATGAGTAATTCTGTAAATGACATGAACGTTTCAATTATGTCCAGTTTTGCCGGGAGTAAAAAAGTGTATGTTGAGGGATCTAGACCTGATATTAAAGTTCCTATGCGTGAAATTAAGCTAAGTCCGACTACAGGGGCATTCGGCGAAGAAGAAAATCCGCCTTTACGAGTTTATGACACAAGCGGTTTTTATACGGATTCAGATTATTCCATTGATATTCGTAAAGGTCTTGCCCCGATTAGACGAAGCTGGGTTCTGGAACGGGAAGATGTTGAAGAGTATGATGGCCGTGAAATAAAGCCCGAAGATAACGGGCATAAAAAAGTTGAGTCACAATCCAACGCCGAAGTTTTTCCGGGATTGAAAAGAAAACCATTGCGTGCAGTGAAAGGGCAAAACATAACCCAGCTCCATTATGCCCGTAAAGGTATCATTACTCCAGAAATGGAGTTCATTTCGATCAGGGAAAATGTAGCCCCTGAGTTTGTAAGAGAAGAGGTAGCTAGCGGGCGGGCTATCATTCCGGCAAATATTAACCATCCTGAAAGTGAGCCCATGATCATCGGACGTAATTTTCATGTGAAAATAAATGCGAATATTGGAAATTCCGCTGTCAGTTCATCGATCGAAGCTGAAGTGGAGAAAATGACTTGGGCTACACGATGGGGTGCAGACAATATAATGGATCTTTCCACCGGAAAGAACATTCACACGACCCGGGAATGGATTATCAGAAATTCACCTGTGCCAGTTGGGACGGTTCCGATATATCAAGCATTGGAAAAAGTGAATGGAGTCGCGGAGGATTTAAATTGGGAAGTTTTCCGGGATACATTAATCGAGCAGGCTGAGCAAGGTGTGGATTACTTCACCATACACGCTGGTGTGCTTTTGCGATACATCCCCATGACAGCAAAGCGAGTTACGGGAATCGTTTCCCGAGGGGGCTCCATCATGGCACAATGGTGCTTGGCCCACCACCAAGAAAGTTTTCTCTATACTCACTTTGAAGAGATTTGTGAAATCATGAAGGCGTATGATGTCTCTTTCTCATTAGGTGACGGCCTCCGTCCGGGATCCATTGCAGATGCAAACGATGAGGCACAATTTGCTGAATTGGAAACACTTGGGGAACTGACGAAGATTGCTTGGAAGCACGATGTCCAAGTCATGGTGGAGGGACCTGGTCACGTACCGATGCATTTAATTAAAGAAAATATGGATAAGCAGCTGGAAGTCTGTCAAGAAGCACCATTCTATACCCTGGGTCCATTGACAACGGATATAGCTCCTGGATACGATCATATCACTTCTGCGATTGGTGCTGCCATGATTGGATGGTTTGGAACTGCCATGCTTTGTTATGTGACACCGAAAGAGCATTTGGGACTTCCGAATAAAGAGGATGTTCGGGTAGGGGTCATAACTTATAAAATTGCGGCCCACGCAGCTGACCTTGCTAAAGGTCATCCGCATGCAAGAAAACGGGATGATGCCCTTTCGAAGGCTAGATTCGAATTTCGTTGGAGAGATCAATTCAATCTTTCCCTCGATCCTGAAAGGGCGGTCGAATATCATGATGAAACTCTTCCGGCCGAAGGTGCCAAAACAGCTCATTTCTGTTCAATGTGCGGCCCGAAATTCTGCAGTATGAGAATCTCTCAGGACATCCGTGATCTGGCGAAGGAAAAGGGTCTGGGTTTTGAGTCGGTAATCGATGAAGGGCTTAAAGAAAAAGCGAATGAATTCAGGAAAACGGACGGGGAAATCTATCAATGATTCCGACGAGAGGGAGAATTCGATGAATCGGGTAATCCAGATAAAAGTTGAAATGAAACAGTTGGAAACTCAATTGGCACAGCTGAAAAGAGAGCTGAACATTTTTCGGGAGAATTGTAATCATGAATTTGTAAAGAATGATTATAGTCAACAATGTACAAAGTGCTACTTAATCGAAAGTCTGCAATGGTAGTGATGCCTTAATTGTCCTTTCATTATCCGAATTAACCCCCTTAATCATGTTGGGGCATTCAATCACAAAGTCAACATGATTAAGGGATATTTCATTACTTTTTACAAACTTGTTTTAGTAATATGAAGAGGAGGAGGGACAAGCCATCCCTTTTCCTTATTCAATCGTAGGAACTCAGTACCCAATGCCGCTTTTTTGGTATGGAATTGTGCGAACATCTGTGCAATATCTTCACGGATGCATTGACCCATGATTTGGCTGCAAGCAACTAATCCTGCACCGATATCGATTGATACTGAAGCACAGATTTCAGGATCTTGAAGTCGTGCCCCAACGGGAATATCCTCTAAATTTGCTTTAGGCCTTTCAGGTGGTGATGGAGGCAGTCCCACGTTATTTTCTTTTAATAATAATTCAATTTGGTCACTTTCCTGTTTCCCTTGATTGATCACTTCTACAAGTAATTTATGCAGGTCCTTATCACCAGTATGATTAAGCATAGTTTGATGACAGGCAATCAAGCCTTTTGTTGTTGTTAGAAATGCCCATGTTCCAAATACCTCACCGTAATGCATAGGCTCTTCTTTCGGATTTCCGCTTAAAATTCCCATATCCATCCTCCTTAGAATTTCACTATTTAACGTAGTTAAGTTACCCTGTACTAATCCATGTATGCATCGTTAATTTTTGGAAAACGTTGGAGTGATTTTAGCCTTTTATTCCTTGTAGCCATTCTTGATAACATTCATCACAAAGCATTTCATTTCTATCCATGTCAGTAACTTGAAACGTTACAACATGGATTTTTTTTTCTTCAGTTTCATCAGTACAATAGAAGCATTTATGTGTCATTAGAAATCCTCCCATTCAAATAAAAGTGTTTATAGTTTAAAACTTTACGTTTTTTTTTATACAGAAAACATGACTGCAGCTTAATAGGTCTTCTTGGAAGAGTTTAGTTTGAATAATTCAGTTGGAGTTTAACATACTAAACTTGTTCACAAGATTGATAAAACGAGGAGGGAAATACAATGCAAAACCAATATCAACAAGGTCAAGTACACCAGAACATGCAAACGGGTGCCATTCCCCCACAAATGAATCACGGTGGTCACGAAGTATTCGATGTACATGAAGTGTTGTCGGGAACGATTGGTACTTTAAACACATATACTCTTTTGCGACAGCATGTAAAGGATCAGGAATTACTTGATATTCTGGATCGTCAATATCAGTTCATCCAAGATGAATATAATATTTCACTGGAGTGCTTCCAATCGGGCCAGGATCCTTCTAAACGGACTCAGAGCTACAAAATGAATCAAGGTAACGATTTTATATATGGATTGACACCAACTCAGCCAAAGAAACCTTTGCAATCCGTCTCGGAAATTACGGATGAATGCATTTCAGGTTTGATGCTTGGAGCTGTTAAGTCTGCAGCATCTATGAAAGCGATGGCAGCGCTTGAAATAACGAATCCGGTGGTTCGCCGAGTATTTGCAGATTCCGTTCCGAACTGCATAGAAATGGCATATGAGATTTCGATATATCAAAACAAACATCATTACTATCAAGTTCCGCAGCTTGCACAGCAGGATATGCAGCAAATGTTGAATTCATATGCACCCGCACAAGGAAATAACAACAACATGAGTCATTAAAAGCATTTGTCAAGAACAGAAAGAAGGGATAGGACTATTTTTCCTATCCCTTCTTTCTTACAGTTTCATCTGATTTATATCTTGGATGCATTCCTGGACGAGGGTAACAGCCTGACTCATGGTGGCTCCTCCGCCAAATGCCGCGGTCACGCCAATGGCTTCAAGAATGTCTTGTTCGGAACAACCTTGATCAAGACATCCTTTTGTATGGTAGATAATACAGTATTCATCTTGTGAATATAAGCTTATTCCTAATGCGATAAGCTGTTTTTCTTTCTGGGATAATTGACCTTCTTTAAAGCACTCTTCCGTAAACGAATTGAATTTCTCTGCGAGATCAGGCATTTTATGCGTAAAGACACCGATTCCAGCTTTATAATCACTAAGAGCATTTTCAGTAGAATTGTTAGCTTCAAATTCCATTTTCCATTCAGCTCCATCCTAAATTTTTTTCATCAAAAATTAGTATGAGCTAAATGTTGGGCGATTAAACAGGAACATAGGAGTTTACCAAAGTAATCATGGAACCCACCTTCCTACAAGGCAAGTGAACCCTTAGGCCGGGTGGCTTTGAACCATTGATAGCAAAGGATGCAAATAAGTGCAACGTCAATGGCATCACCGGCATAGTACATTAACATTCCTCCCTTTTCCGCTTGTTCCTTGGTGACTCCGCTTGGAGGATGGGCAAAAATATATTTAGAAAGGACATCATGGCCGGCCAGTGAAATTGTAAATACGATAGCTCGAAACATGAAGCTGAACCTGTGCGGCGCAGGGTCCATATAAATCATGGACGCAGTGAATAGATAGCCCGCTATGAACACGTGAAAATGCACCAATGCATGTAGAAGGGCATCTTGATGCATCAACCCATATAGCCCAGTCGTATAAAGTATCCAGAGTCCCCCAATATTAAGCGCGGAAGCAGTGATTGGATTACTTAAAATGCGCAGCGGCCAACTTTTCAACAAATTTGAAAGGCGTCTTGCTGATTGTACATCAAGTGTTCGCAGTGCAAGAGTAATAGGTGCAGCAAGCACGAGGAGGATTGGTGCAATCATACCAAGAAGTAAATGACCAACCATGTGCGCCGTGAAGTCCATATGCGCGCGATTGGCTATGGGGCCTATAATTGCAGAGGCTGCACAGATTGTGCCAAGAATCCAAAAGAACGTACGGTATAAGGGCCATTTTTTATAGCGGCAGTTTGAAATTACGACAGCTGCGATATAAATAACTATAACAAGCGAGAAAAGTATCAATAAAATAGGTTCAAAACCAGTTCCATTATCATGAATATGTCCATTACTGTGCATTGCGGCTGTCTTCTTTCATTTTAAGTAAGCTGCTCCTTGTTTGAATGACGAAGGTAATGCCGAACAGTATCATGATTGCGGCTGCAATGTTCCAAATCAAGTCGTATGGGAGAATATCGACATTGTAACGGATTTGATGGAGACGCATTAGCTTGTGCTGGATGGTCCCGTCATATAACTGAAAAGAACCTGCCCCGAGCAAAACTCCTCCTATCCACCTTTTCAGCCATAATCCCTTTCGGCGGCGAAGGTCAGCGAACATGAACAGAGACCCTATCGTTGCGAACCAGCTTAGGGCATGAAATAAACCATCCGAGACAAGTCCGATACTGGATGTGGACTTATCATAGAAATGGTGCCAATGTAATAGCTGATGAAAGATGGCCTCATCGATGAATGCCACCAATCCGATCCCGAATAGAAAACCGGACCATAGATTACGAGCGGAATAAGTATATCGTAATTCTGAAATGGATTGATTTTTTTGATTTCGGGGCCTGAAATCCATTTTCCATCCTCCTTTTAAGTTTCTTTATATGTGGTTGATTTTCCTATATATGGTTCTTTCTACTTTACCCTGTATTGCAAAGTTATAGACAGGTAAATGGATCTTTTATAAATCTTATTAGTGATCCATTCATGGTCCTAAGATAATCCTTGGGATTTTTAGTTCAAGGGTTCATTGTTAATTGCATGTAAATTTTTTCTAATTACTGTTCATTATAACTGGATTCATGTTTCAAGCATGGACAGGCGGGTAATAAAAACCTAGAAAGTCAACTATTAATAAAAGGAGGAGTTAATATGTTTCGTCATCAAAAAGAATTGCAATTTGAAGTTAAGGTAGAGCGGCCAGATCCGATGCTTGCACGTCAAATTCAGGAAGTGTTAGGTGGACAGTTTGGGGAAATGACTGTCATGATGCAATATCTTTTTCAGGGCTTTAACTGCCGTGGGGAAGAAAAATACAAAGATATGCTGATGGATATTGGTACAGAGGAAATTGGACATGTAGAGATGCTTTGTTCGCTCATTAGTCAATTACTTGATGGCGCTTCTCCAGAAGATCAGGCAGAGGCCGCAAAAGATCCAGCTACAGCAGCAATCATGGGTGGAATTAACCCCCAGCATTTGCTCGTAAGCGGACTTGGCGGACTGCCAACCAACTCGAATGGGGTGCCTTGGAACGGATCTTATATTGTAGCGAGCGGAAATCTATTAGCGGACATGCGATCGAATCTGCATGCTGAAAGCCAAGGACGTCTTCAAGTGGCCCGCTTATATCATATGACCAAAGATGAAGGGGTACGTGCAACCTTCCGTAAAATGTTAGCCCGTGATCGTTACCACCAATATCAATGGATGGCGGCCATTGCAGAACTTGAAGAAAAAAATGGCGTTGTCGTTCCCGCGTCATTCCCACCGGAAGCGGAAATGGAATCTCAACCGGAAGCGTACGAATTCTGGAACTTGTCAGAAGGTAATGAATCAGGAGATGGACTGTGGGCAACAGGAAGCGCCCCAGATGGTACGGGGGATTTTGTTTATGTAGCTGAACCAGTTGCAAAAGGGCAGATTCCTAACCCTAAGGTTCCGGCGGCACAATTGCATCATGACCTGGATAGAAGTCAATCGCTTAATAAAAGGTAATGGGAACTTTTCAAGAAAAGCTCGATGGCCCCTAAAGGGACATCGGTTTTTTTATGTTTACTGAATCTGATTATTTGCTTGTGGATATGTTTTGGAGTAGCATAGTTTCCATCTTTAAGACACCATTTTAAAGAATGATCACTAATTTAAATAGTAAGAAGTGGGACAAATGAAAGCAGTAGGTGCGGAACAATTACTATTTAAAGATTTTTCTAAGTCCACCCCGGAATAGGGCGAATATTAATTAAGGTGAAAGCCTCTGCGATAAATAGAACGGATATTGAGGGGAATTCGGTTATATGGCCAATCCAATATTGGTGGATAGGTTTCTGGGGAAGTGGTGGAAAGGGAAAAGGTGGAGCTAATGGCAGATTGATTGAAGAATGAAATGTGGACAAAGTATAATGAATATATACAAAGTCAAGATACTCTTCGTCGGTATCTGTCTAAAGGGGGAATCTTAATGAATGAATTGAATGCATTATTCAGGAAAAGAATAGGGCTCCAGGAAGATGTGAAACTGACATTTGAGAAATTAGAGGAAATTCTGGATAAGACAGCGAAAACCATTCCTTTTGAAAACTTATCGATCATGGCATCCCATCTGAGTGATATCAATAAAACGAATATCATGAATAAAGTCCTCGTGAGGAATGAGGGTGGATTATGCTATGAATTGAATGCAGCCCTTTATTTTTTCCTGAAGGAAAATGACTTTGATGTATTCTTGGTACGGGGTGTCATCTATAATCAGGGGTGGATGACCATAGGAAGGACCCATGTCACCATTCTATTGAACCATGAGGGCCGAACCTATTTGATCGATACGGGTTTTGGAGGGAATCTGCCTTTAAAACCAGTTCCGTTGAACGGAGAAACGGTCGTTTCCCAAAATGGTGAATTCAGGATAAAAAAAGAAAGTACCGACCATGGGGATCATGTCCTTGAATTAAAACTGAAACATAAAGATCGCGATTGGAGAATAGGGTATGCTTTCGATTCTTCAAAACCGGTAGGAAATGTAGCGGAACTTAATGAGGTCCAAACGATCATCAGGGAAAATCCCCAATCGCCATTTAATAAGCATCCATTAATCACCCGTTTGACAAACAGCGGGAACATCACTTTAACTGATACATCCTTTACACAGTGGGAAGATGGGAAAGTGACGAAAGAAGAAATAGATGGAACACGATTTAAGGAGTTAATGAAACAGCACTTCGATAGATAGTGGAAAAAAGGACTGAATATCAAAGGCGTCCATACCGAAAGACTGTCCATTCCCGACAGGTTTTTTATGAATACCGGCGAGGAGGCTGGCGGACAGCCAGCGAATTTCTAAAAAACTGTAGGTAAACTCGCTTTTTTCGAATTTGTCTACAGTCTAAAACATCCAATACGGAAGTTTTTACTATTTATTCAATAGATTCTAATTCAGTGGGGTGAGAAGGGTATGGAGAGGAAGAATCGATTGGTTTTTACTAGATCGAATGCAGCTGCTAAACGAAAATTCGATGAAGCGATCACCATTTTGGAATATAGCGTAATGCTCGTTGAACTCTTTGGTTTAGAAGAGTTCAACAATATAATTGCCGGACAGTTAAGGCTGATTCTATGTGAAACGAAAATTACGCGCATAAAGCGGGAAAAGGTCACGATTGACCAATCATTAATTAAGAAAATCAATCCTAACCCGAAATTGTATCCGATTAAAGACTCCATTCAAATGAGCAATGTTCATATTACGGAAGACCTCTTCGATTATACTAAACAGAGGATTGAGCTAAAGCTTTGGAGAAATCAAATTATCTATAAAACCGATATCGAAGGGAAAATCCAGGAAATTAAAATCATTGATTTTATTAAGGAAACAGCTAATAAGATTGGCGGTGCGCAAGCTGAATCAAGTTTCCCTAATAAGTCCATTATTTCGGATGGACATACCAAAACCATGTTAATAGGTATAGCGAAAGGGTTATTCAAATCCATAGGCAGGGATTATAAAAAACATGCCTCCATGAACCTTTCACATATCATACAAAAAATCGAACAATCAACTTTGGGAGACTCTTTGGGAGACTAGACATAAGAGGGACTTTTGACCAAGTCCTTCTTTCTTGATTTCCAGGCAATATCCGGCAGGATTGTTCACCTCAAATAACCTCTATCAATAAACCATCTCTTTTTACCTCTGTTAAACCACGCTCGAATGCATGCTGTTCACTACTTTTATTATTAAATAATTAAGGTTACTAATATAGAAGAATGGGGAATTTCCTGATTACAAACAAACATTGGGGCCTTATATGTAAATGTAAAGACTTATTAAATTTACACTAAAATGCAGCTATGGATGATTGAGATAATTTATAATGATATTCCGAATATAGTTTTACACATTATTGGAAAAATAGACTGAAAATAAAAAGAAAGAGATGATGATATGAAGGATTTTGATAGAAACCTTCCTGCCGAATGGCTGGAATTAGTCACATTGGCAATGAAATCGGATGTTACAAAAGAGCAATTCAAAAAGTTTCTACAAGAAAAGTCGAATAGCAATAAAAGTAGCGATTGTGGAGGCTAAATAGAATTCTGTTCAACCAAAGAAAGGTGTTTTTTTCTATCTGCGGAGAAAGGTTCTTCTTTTTGCAGACCTTTAATAAAAAAAGTATGAGGACACCATTTCTTTTGCTACAAGTCACTCCATATTTTCTGCATATTTAATTGGTAAGATGGATGCAATCATAAAGGAGGTTTTATTCAATATGAAAAAAAGAACAAAATTGCCTACCATCCTATCATTAATAGCAGCGCTGTTTTTAGTCCTTGGCGCATGTTCCAACAGCGATGATAAAAACAAAGAAGATAAAGAAGAAATGGAACATAGTGAAATGGACATGAACCATTCTAGCTCGGGTGATGTTCCAGAAGGATTAAAAGCTGCAGAAAATCCAACCTATGAAGTTGGAAGTCAAGCGATTATCGAATCAGGTCATATGGAAAGCATGAAGGGGGCGGAAGCAACAATAGTGGGTGCATTTGATACGACTGCTTATGCAATTTCGTATACGCCTGCAACTGGCGGAGAAAAGGTGGAAAATCATAAATGGATCATTCAAGAAGAAATCAAAGATGCAGGTGAGAAGACGTATGAACCCGGAGCGAAGATCACAGTAAATGCTTCTCATATGGAAGGGATGAACGGGACAGTCGCTGAAGTTGAATCTGCTGAAAAAACGACTGTTTATATGGTCGATTTCACACCTACTACAGGGGGTGAAAAAGTAAAGAACCATAAATGGGTAACGGAAAGTGAATTATCAGCGTCTAAATGATTTAACACCATGATTTGCAAAACAGAAGAAGAAAATAAGTCTTGGTTATCCTTCATGGTTACTTTTTTATGGATGAAACCAGCAGGAACGTTTATTTAAAAAGTGTAAACAACTCGCTTTTCTTCGAGTTTGTCTACAGTCTGAAGGAATGGCAAACAAGCCATTCCTTTTTTTGTGAAAACTTTCTTGAAAATTATTGTATGTAGTGGATTGTAAAACTTTAGTATCTGTTAATATGGATTTATCAAAATGTAAAAAATGGGGTGTAAGTATGGTGACTGGATTAACTATTAGACCTTTTATGGAAAATGACTATGAGGCGCTGAGCAACTATTGTTTACCTATAGAACAAGCAATCTATACTTCTTTACCTTTGAAAGTTATCGAAGACTTCAGAAAGGATAAATATAATCTCCCCATGGTCATTTATTTAGATCAGGATTTGATTGGTTGTTTTGCCTTATATACGGATAAAGCGGGAAATCAATATACAAGTAATGAGAATGCGGTTCTTCTTAAATCATTCTCCTTGGATTTGCGCCATCAAAAAAAGGGGCTGGCTTTTAAGACTTTAAAAGTGTTGCCTGAGATGATCAAACTAAGTCATCCAGATAAAAATGAGATTATTCTAACGGTGCATCATTCGAATGTTCCAGCGATAAATTTATATAAAAAAGCTGGATTCGTTGACAAAGGATACAGATTTAACGGGGAAGAAGGGGTGGAATGTATTTTCCACTTTGCTCTGGATTAAGGGAGCTTTAGATATCTTCCGGAATATATAGAGGGCAGTGGAACGTGTTTGCAACCTCGGGGGAGTATGATAGAAGACAAAACGTTCTCCCATGAGAGGTAAACGATAAGGGGATCAATCATATTTGAGGCATAAAGGAAATGGGAATCTCCTATAGTACCTAGTCCCCGGTATGGTTGGAATTTAATTAAACTTCCATACACAGTAACTTAAAAATGAGAGAGTGGTAAAACGCAAAATAAGCATCTTAATAATCCCTTCACTTCAGTTTGTCGACAAAATTGGGTTCGGGATGGTGTTATCCATAATCCCTTTCACGGCATTATCGATGGAATGATTCCCAAGATTTTTCACTCTTTTATATGGGAAGAAACCCATACTAGAATGGAAAGTTGCGACACTCCTGCCGAATAACTGGCTAGCCGAGACACGCTAGATGCTTAGCAGATAGTCTGCGGAAAGGGAGCGGATTTCTGAAATCAATTGGAACGTTTTTCAAAGAAAAAAACTGTAAGCAAACCCGTTTTTCGAATTTGTCTACAGTCTGAAACATCTTAATGATGTTTATTTTTTGGAAAGGTCTCCATCCCCACTTACCATGCAGGAGATTTTTCCCTATAATTTTAATATCGATACGATATATTCAAAATTCAAGGTCTCCACCCTACAATTTCTAAAATCGTCAGAACAATCTCAAAGACAATGAGAATCACAATGATCCATTCAACGAATAGTCCCCTGATCGAATGGCTGATGTTTGAAAACCCATCCATAATGTTATATAAAATTTCAGTTTTACTTTTCAAGATTTTATACCGATCATTCAATTCAAAAAAATCAAGCATTCTGTCATAAAATTCGCCGGCAATACTGCTTGTCCATGTAATATCAGGTTTATCCAGAATCATGATATACGCTAGGGTATTGTACTCGTGACGTACGATTTTTGCCGTCGTCCTCGCTAGTTCCTTGTTGCCGATTCTCAACTTGCCTTTTTCCAGTCGGTCTATCATGGCTTCGAGCTTGTCGTGAATTTTTCCGAGTTGTTCCTCGGTTTTTTCAAGTGCCACCGATTTTGCGAGAATAGTGGAAATTAATTCAGGGTAGAAAAATTCATATTTAGGCACAACTACATATTCGTCTGTCAAATTGATGTTTTCAGTTTCACTGAAGTGAAGGCTGTAATCGTCTGTATATCTATCTACATTAACGAGATCAATATCCGGCTCGAAAGAATGGATAAAGGATGAAAATTCCTTAATCTCATCCGCGTGTGAGTAATTAATGAAAACAATGCTGCCAAAGGAAAAAACCAGCACCTGTTGTGATTCGTCCACATTTTTATTAAGGATGGAACTTAGAATATCGCCTTTAAGGATTAAAGGCTCTTCCCAGGTGAATTTTTTAGGGATGCCGCAATGAATGGCGATTTTGTTCAAATCAATTTCATTAGTGATTGCACATGCTTTAAAGGTAATTGGTTCCATCTATATCACTCTCTTCAGCAAATTGGTCTTTTTTCGATTCTATTCTATTCTTACAAAAACATGCTTGAATAATTCTTGAAGGTAGAAAAAGTTTACTGATTGGTGTATGAACCAATAAATCCCATTAATGATATAAAAGATACTCAAGTCTAAGCCTTTGGTTTTATGCTCTACACTCCCAAGTCCAATTAACAGACTTAAAATACAATAGTTTATATGTAAGAGGGCGATTTTACGAATGCTGATCCTCCCAGTTATGTCATTACTGAAACTTAACAAAAACATATAAAAGTTCATGAAAACTTTACTTTTATTTACAGAATTCTCATATTGATGTCAATATTCAGTAATACATGTTTGTTATAATCGATTGACGGTTTTAAAAGTGATTGGAATAGGGTCTTCTAAAAATCCTTCATTTACAGATAAGTAGCAGGCTGATTGAAGATGACTGAATAGTAGGAGTGACAAAAATGGAGGAATCTATAAATCTATATGAGCTTACATTTAGTGAAAAAGATAGATATGTAATCATTACGAATGCTTATCCACATGAAGATCAGTTATATCGGAATGGGTTCATCCACCGAAGAGTCAAGGCTTATCTGGATCAGGGTTTGAAGGTTGATGTCTTTGTTTTGCATCCTGCCTATAAAAAAGCAGAAAAGTATACGTATGAAGATGTGCCTGTTTATCGAGGAACTGAACAGCATCTGCGCATTTTCTTAAATCATAAAGTACATAAAAAAGCGCTCATTCATTTTGTTAATCCCAAAATGGTACAAGCGATAAAAGAAACGAACACAGATTTACCGATTATCACCTGGATACATGGATTTGAAACGGAAGCATGGCATAGAAGATGGTTTAATTTTCTTGAAAGCCCTGAAAGCTTGAGGAAGATACTTGAAATGTCGGGCGACTATTATGTAGAACAGCTTTCTTTTATGAATTGGTTTTACCAAACGAATGAATTGGATACAACATTTGTTCATATTTCCAAATGGTTCAAAGAACATATTGCGGAATGTGACGCAAGAGCAGAATCGAAAAATTCAGTAATCATTCCTAATGTAATAGATGACAATCTGTTTACCTTTATCGAAAAGCCTGTTGAAAAGCGGACAAAAGTCCTTTCAATCAGGCCATACGCTTCACGAAAATATGCCAATGATTTATCGGTGAAAGCGGTGCTGGAACTATCGAAGAGACCATACTTCGATAAGTTGGAATTTGCATTTTATGGTGATGGGAAATTGTTCGATCAAACCGTTGAGTCAATCCGGGATTTTGAGAATGTGACGATTCATAAAGGTTTCCTATCTCAGGAGCAAATCGCTGCATTACATAAGGAGTATGGAATTTTCCTTTGCCCGACCCGTTTGGATTCTCAAGGAGTTTCTATGTGTGAGGCAATGTCGAGTGGGCTAGTGCCGATTTCAACAGATATTACGGCAATCCCGGAATTCGTAAAACACGACGTTTCTGGCCTTCTAACAAAGCCTGAGTCCCCTATCGAAATTGCCGATGCAATAGAGCGCTTATATTACAACTCGGACGTATTTTTAAGAGTATCAAAACAAGCTTCTCAGTCGATTCGAGAAAAATGCGCGGTAGATGTTGTTATTAAAAGAGAATTGGAGATTATCCAAGGTTAAATGAGGGGAGTTTTTTCAATATGGACGAACGAAACGAATATTGGAAAACTATGTATGAGGAACTTGAATTACAAATGAAAGATATGATGTCCATGACATTGGAGCTCATAGAGGAAAGTGGCGCTGAAAAGCAAAAAATAATTGAGAATATTACAAAAGAAAATAATATGCTGCGGGAAGAATTAGAAAAAAGTAAGATGGCCCAAAAAGAAAATAGTAAACTTAACAAAGAAATACGAAGACTTAAGTTATTAGAACACAAATTCAACGTTACATATGCAGGGAAATTCACGTTAAAATATCTTGCGCTTAAATCATCTATTAAAGAACAAATAAAAAAGTAAAAATTCATATCAGATTTCAGTCATTGGAGTGAAAACTTTGAATTCACATGAACTAGTTGAAAACAGAAAAATGAAGGTGCTTCTATTTGGCTTTATTGACATGAATTCAATGGATGGATCTGCAGTATTTTTATCTTCCTTAGCATCGACCATTGCGTTAGATTCCAACATCGAAGTTGACTTACTTTTAGCTAGTCCGGTCAAACGTGATATCTTAATTCAGCCTCTTGAGAAATTTGATAATATAACCATCCTCAATCCTTTTGTTGATCCTTTTTTTGAAGCCAACGATGATGAATGGGTAAAAAAAGGTGTCATTGATTTTGATATAGCTGAAATGCTCATTTCTCATTATTGGAGTCAAAAGGGATATGATTGGCTATTTGTAAGAAGCATTGAGACTGTTGAAAAAATAGCAAAGCATAAGCATATCATAAAGAATACATTAGTTTATGCTACAGGCTTGACTCACATAGGTCAGGATGTTAATGAAGAAAAATTTGAGAGCATCAAAAATATATATGATCAGTGTGCGTATTTCTTATGTCAAACAGAAGAGATGTGCGAATTTGTCATTGAGATTCTTAATTTGAATAAAGAAAAAAACAAAGTTTCCCTGCTTACCCCGATGATACCGAACGTTGAATCAGCAGAAGGGCAGAACCGGTTAAAAAACAAACTTGTATATACAGGGAAATTCGACCCAGATTGGAAGACCATTCCCATCATTACTGCTTTTAAAGAATTAAAACGCGAGATTCCGAATCTATCACTTGATGTAGCGGGGGATAAATTCAAATGGGTTAAAGAAGATTCTCAGTTTAAGGAAGAAGCGGCATACCTCCTTAAAAATACAGATGGGCTTACATGGTACGGGGCATTGACAAGGGAGAATGCTCAACAATTAATCGTGAACGGTGATATTGGGATAACCTGGAGAAGTGTGGAAATGGACAGCAGTCTGGAACTGTCTACAAAGCTATTGGAGTATGGGATCTTAAGGAAGGCTGTAATAATGAATCCAACCGAAATGCATATAAAGCTTTTTGGCGAAGATTACCCGTTATATGCTGTTACAGAGAAGGATTTCCGTGACGCTGTCAAATTAGCGCTATGTGATAAGGATATATATGAGTTTGCGGCACAACGAATGTATCAAGTTAGCAGACAGTTTTTATTTTCGGAAGCAATAAAAAAACTGCAAGGGCTATTATGGAGCAAACGTATTACAGATTATGTAAATGAAAGTACGGACATGTTTTATATTGATGAAGATGACTTTGATGAACTGAATCAGCATACACCATCAAAAAAAGTGAAAAAATTGCCTGCAGAGTTTAATGTTGACGAAGTTTTCACTTATATTGTCAAAAACATACCTGAAGAAATAAAACGAGTTGAAAAACTGTTTAAACTGTCTGGGTATGGTCAAATCATTTCAGCGGGAAAAGCTGGATGTTATACATTTTTCCACATCCATAAAAGTTATGGAAACTTTGAACAAAATTTTCAAAAAAACATGCCATATTTAAATACGATAGGGTTTGAAACCTATGGCAATCCTAAATTAAAACCAAAAGATGTGGAAATTTCAATGAAAGAACGGGCAATTGTCGATAATAAAAACACTGAAATTAAAGTGAAAAATAAAGAATTGGTTAAAGAAGTAAAGAAATTAAAAAAACTGAACACAGTTCAACTTAAACAAATTACTAAGCTAGAAAAACAAAACCTAGCACTTGGACGTAAATATGATTCACTTTCGAAGTCGAAAATGGGTAAAATGACATTCAAGTATTGGGATATAAGAAAAAGGCTTAACTTCTAATAATGCAATTAGTCAATGCAATGGCAGACACTTCTTAACTATATATTAGTCAAAGGAAAGCTCCTGAATGCTGCACGCTTACAGGGGCCTTTGTCATTTATATCGAGTAAATGAACAGGGCTTTTTGCAAAATTTTTATGTGTGTTGTCGATTTCCACAGTATGTATAAAGCGCGTCAGTTTACCATTCCATGAAAATTAAAACTTGGACGTAAGCTTAATAAAGAATTACGGAATTACAGATAAACTAACCTTTCAGCAATTACCCAAATAGACCGATTGTCCTTTAAAGATGTTATAATATTTTGAAAAAGGGGGAGAGATGATGGAGGAAAATGTGCTAAAAGCGATTCAAGATGATTATCCAGATGAATTTGCATGGTGTTATGGATGTGGTCGCTTAAACAAAGATGGTCATCATTTTCGAACGGGTTGGCAAGGCGAGCAAACAAGGACAATTTATACACCACGACCAGAGCATATCGCAATTCCAGGATTTGTTTATGGCGGCTTGATTGCATCTTTAATTGATTGTCATGGAACAGGTTCCGCTGCTATTGCATTGCACCGTAAAAATGGTCATGAAGTTGGAGATGGAGTGGAGCCTCCAAGGTTCGTGACAGCTTCACTGAAAGTGGAGTTCGTAAAGCCAACCCCAAATGATGTGCCATTAATAGCCGTTGGGACGGTTCATGAAATTCATCCTAAGAAATGGAGAATCGAAACTGAAGTTTTTGCCATCGATAAACTTTGCGCCCGTGGAGAGGTAATCGCTGTTGTGATGCCAAGTACTTTTACAAGCAAAGAGAGATCTTAATCAATATAAACGCATTTTATATCAAAGGGCCGTCCAATTATTTGGGCGGTTATTTAGTGTATCTGAATATCCATTTCAAGCATGTTATCGCTATAAAGTGGCATGTAGATGGAAATCACAATCTAAATATGGAAGATATTAATATACTTACATTATAAGCAAAGGGAGGTCGCAGAATGAAAATAAACGTAGAGATAGATGAGGAGATCAAGGCGATAGAGGTGCTTATCCGCAATCACGAATGGAATGAGGAAGTGCAGGAACTGATGGAGCGCTTGAAGGAGAGGAAAAGACCGTATTTTGTTGGGAGAAAAGAAGAAATGCAGCATGTCTTCCGGGCAGAAGAAATTATCTGTTTGTTTACAGAGCAAGATTCCATAATGGTGCGGACGAAACAGGGTACTTTCGAAATGAAAGAAAGGTTATATGAACTGGAAAGAGACCTTCCCGGTAATCAATTCGTGCGATTGTCCAAGTCAGTGATTGCCAATTTGGATGAGTTAAGCAGATTCGAGGCATCTTTCAACGGGACCTTATGTGTGTATTTCCGATCAGGGGAAAAAGAATATGTTTCTCGCCACTATGTTCAAGGGATCAAGAAAGCATTTCAATGGAAAAGGAAGGGATTATGATGAAAACACTATTATTCCGAAGTTTTGTTGGAATTTGCTTTGGGGCACTCGTGATGGTGCTGACATGTTTTGGGGTGATCGCTTTTGGGGAGGCTACTTCATTGGACAGTGGAATATTTGTAAAAAACGCGATAGGCTGTATATTATGTGGCTGGTTCTTCAGCACGGCAACACTCTTCTTTGAAAATGAAAAATGGAGTTTGTTATCTCAAACCATACTGCACTTCCTGACTGTCAGCATTCTTTACTTCCTATTATCCTTTTTTGTTGGTTGGATTCCATTCAGCTTAAAAGGATTAGCCATAGGAATTGGGATTTTCATACCATTCTATATGATCATTTGGGCCATATTCTATCTCTACTTCCGCTTCCAAATGAAAATATTGAATGATGGACTTGATAAAAGAAGGAATTGAACGTGAGTGATCAGTTAGAGCGGTGTAAAGCTGAACAGCAAGAGTATAAAGGCATTTTCATATAACCCGCCGGCTTCATGATCCTTGCATCTACTGCCGTATGTTCAATTGAAACAACAGTTAAAGCTGCAAAACGATTAACTTACCATTTGACCGAACAAGAACACCAAAAAGGATAATGGTATCAGGTGCCATGAAGATACCGTACCAACTTAAACTGAAATCCCTTATACCTGCTCGATCTATAGCAGGTCTTTGCATTTTCATTTTTCCTGTGGTATTACTCCATTTGTTTGACCCCCTTTGGATTTAAATAAAGAGACACCGCTCCATGTTGAATCGGTGTCTCCTTATATTTTATCGGCTTTCTATCATTAACATTTCATCGTAGATTAAGTTTTGTCTAAGCTCAGTCGCTGTTTGCATGGATATTTGCTTATCTTCAACCATTTGCTGAATGATATCACGTTCGATTTGCATTGCATTCAACTGAAAATGACTCACCATCTCCTTAAAGCGATTTGCTTCTTTTTCACTTAATGTTCCGAATGGATTCAAATAACGATTATATCTTTGAATGACAAGCATGACTTCATGACGGTTTTTAGGTGTAGTTTGTTGTTTGATCAATGAAATAGCTTCCTTTGAAGCTTCTTTTTGTGTTTTACGGAACTCCCGGATCAGGTCAGCATTTTTAACGAAGGAGTCCTCTAATTTCGCTTCCCATTTCTTATCCCATTTGACATTGATCTTTTTCTTGAAAAGAATGGCCTGCAAATTGATCCAAGCCCTTTTCAACGACGATTTTTGCATATAATTTAAGGTTCTTGAAATATACACTTTATAAAGTTCAAAGGCTGTTTCCGATATAGTCCCTTTTTCGACTAATCCGGAAACGACCTCCAATTCCTTGTTGGCACCTAGCTCAACTAAATCTCGTATTGTCCGATTATCCGGTCTATTCGTTATTCCCCGCTCCAAATCTATCAGTTGTTCATTTAAATCTTCCATCACTTGATGGACAGCTTTCTGATTATCGATGGTTGCTTCTTTGTTCAGCTGATTGATCGTTTTATTTAAAACAATTTTATAAGCTTCCTCAGTGGTTAGGCGTTCATCTTTGAATTCAATCGGTGTCTTTACCAGTAATGGCAAGAGAACTGTAGCCAATATGACGCTTAACAATATAACGCAAGCTGCGATAAACAAGACTGTATTACGCATCGGGAATAAAGTGTCATCCGGCATGAAATATGGTATGGATAAAGCTGTAGCTAATGTAATGGTTCCATGAATGCCGCTAACGGATGTCAAAAATGCAAATCGTGATCTTGAAACATTCTCCTCATCGGTGTCATCGCTATCTTCTGAATGGACCCTTGACATGATGAATTGCTCTAATGGATTCACTCTGTTTTTCGTAAACGTATCATGCAGAATGTATACCCAAATAAAACGGATCACCAATAATAAAAGAACAATTAAAACACTTATCCCAAAAAGATTACCCCTATTTAAGCCGGACTCAATTTCCTGATAAATACTCGGCAACATGAATCCTAACAAGGCAAATACAAGTCCATTCAAAACATAACCTAATACAGACCATGTATTAGTTGATACAATTTGCAATTTAGTAGTGGAGCTCTGAAGGCGATCCCGCTCGATGCCATGTATTACACCGGCAGCGACCACTGCCAAGATGCCGGATACATGGAATTCTTCAGCTACCATATATATGGCAAAAGGCGTAATTAGTTCAATAACAATGGACATGGAGATTTCTTCAAGTCCGTGAACCCGTAAAAATAATCGTAATTTAACGATTAAATAGCCCAATAGGATACCTATAAAGATACCGCCTAAAGCTACCAATATAAAATTAAGCGAAGCATCTTTTATAGAAAATACTCCAGTTAATGCAGCTGCCAAGGCAACTTTAAAAGCAACGATTCCAGCAGCATCATTGAAAAGTGATTCACCTTCAAGGATGGGCATCATATTTCCAGGCAATTTCAATCCTTTTGTAATCGTTTGTACCGCTACGGCATCCGTAGGGGTAATCGTGGCTGCTAAAGCAAAAGCGACAGCCATCGGCAAATCGGGTATTAACCAGTGGATGAAAAAACCGCCTGCAAAAACGGTCACAAATACTAACCCAAAGGCCAATAACAGAATAGGCTTACGCAATTCAAGCATTTCTTTACGGGACGTATTTTTTCCTTCTGTAAAGAGCAGCGGAGCAATGACACAGATCATGAATAATTCTGAATGAAAATCCAACGATAATTGTAATGGCAATAATGAAAGCACTGCTCCCATGGATATTTGATATATCGGTAGTGGAATACGAGTCCATATGGCATTTAATATTGTAGCGATTATCGTGGAAACTAATAATCCGAGCAATGTGATTAAGAATGACATAGAATCTCCCTTATCTTCTAATGTTTTAGTCTGTTTGCCCATGAAACTTCTATAAAAAGATAAAAAAGCAGAGGGTATTTTAAAGCGAATATCCATCCTTTAAAAAGTTCCCCTACTTTATCGTCTTGCATATCTTGGTCAAAATCAATATTTAAACAGAGACAGTATTTTCGACTAATATGTAGTCTCGGTTTTTGATATACCCTTTTGTTATTAATCACAAACAGGATATCTCAAAGGATTATGGTTTATTCAATATCAACTTATAACATAGCTTTTCAATTCTGCTAAATATAATTCATGCTGAGCTCATGATTTTCTGTATAAAATACCCTTAATGAAGAAACATAGAAAAATGGAGTTAGAGCGACCTGCAAAAAAATGGGGGTAACCAGCTTGATTCGTAATGTAGGCAAATTGTTAAGAAAAAAGAAAGTAAAAAAATCCCTGATGCAAAATAATTACCTGGATTCTAAGCCTGCAGATTCACTTGATGCGAATTTCAGTCAAAATGTAGAAACACTTCGTACTGTTTATGATAATTGCTCGGATGTCATGTTCCGTTCGTTCTTACTTTTCGGAAAGACGCGGGCGATGCTTATTTACATTGCGGGACTCTCTGACATCGAGGCGATAGAGCAATATGTGCTATCTTCACTCATGCAAGAGGCATCAAAAGAACCACAACCATTAAATGAGTTTATTGAACATAAAATGCCCGTTCCTAAAGTGGTGAAAGTGAATATGTTGGCGGATTGCATTGAATCGATTTCCTCTGGAAACCCGATCCTTCTATATGAAGGGGAAAGCGATGGATTTTCTTTAGGATTGTCCAAATGGGAAAAGCGGGCGATTGAAGAACCTGTGGCAGAGGGGGGAGTTAGAGGGTCACGAGAGGGATTCATTGAATCTCTAGAAGTAAATACGTCCCAATTGCGACGTATTATTAAAAGTCCTGCCCTTAAAATACAATCGATGAAGATCGGAACGTATACCCGGACGAATGTTTCAATTGCTTTTATTGATGGACTTGCGGATAAAACACTGATTGAAGAGATTACAACTCGGTTAGAACGAATTAAAATAGACGGTATTTTAGAAAGCGAGTACATCGAGGAAATGATCGAGGACAATCCGTATTCACCTTTCCCTCAGATCATGTCGACAGAACGGCCGGATGTAGCCTGTGCCAGCTTACTGGAGGGACGGGCTGTCATTCTTGTAGAAGGAACCCCTTTTACATTAATTGCACCAATATCCTTCTTTTCTTTGATTCAATCACAAGAGGATTATGCTCAACGTTTTATGGCAGGCACTTTTATCCGTTGGTTACGATATTTTTTTATGGGATTATCTCTTTTGCTTCCTTCACTTTATGTTGCTATTTTAACGTTCCATCATGAGGCGGTCCCAACCGCACTCCTGCTAAGCGTAGCAGCATCCCGGGAATCGGTCCCTTTTCCTGCAATAGTAGAGGCATTGGCTATGGAAATTACGTTTGAAGCACTAAGAGAGGCAGGGGTTCGATTGCCGAAGCAGGTAGGTTCTGCCGTCAGCATTGTTGGAGCGCTAGTGATTGGTCAAGCCTCCGTACAAGCGGGCTTGGTTTCAGCGCCAATGGTCATTGTGGTTGCAATTACGGGAATCGCTTCTTTTATGATGCCTCGCTATATTGCCGGAATTGCTTTCCGGATGCTGCGTTTTCCAATGATGCTGCTTGCCGGTACCTTAGGACTGCTTGGCATCATGATGGGAATCATCGCCATAGTCATTCACTTATGCAGCTTACGGTCCTTTGGCGTTCCATACTTAGCGCCACTGGCGCCGTTAAAAGGTAAAGAGCTGAAAGATGTGCTGTGGAGAGCCCCTTGGTGGATGATGGATTCACGCCCGCGTCTCACAGGGGATTCTAATGTATACCGTCAAGCCCCGGAACAGAGTCCAAATCCAAAAAGGGGGAGTGAAACGGAGTGAATAATAGCTGGAGGCGAAAAAGGATATTGGAGAAAGGAAAGAAGCGTCATTTCATGAAAAACGTCCTTCTTTTGCTCGTTATTTGTGGAACGACCCCTTTTCTAAGCGGTTGTTGGGATCGAATAGAAATCACTGACTTGGCGATTGTCACAGCAGCCGCCATCGATAAGAAGGGTAATAATCAAATCGAATTATCCGTCCAAGTCTTTATTCCAAGTTCAATTAGCAGTGGAGGCGGTCAAGGAGGGGGCAGTCAAGGGGGAAGTGGGGTTACGACAATGGTGAGATCTGCAAAAGGCTCCAATATTTCAGATGCATTGTCTAAGCTTCAAAGCAAGCTTCCGCGAAAAATATTTTGGGGACATTGTAAAGTATTTGTATTCGGTGAAAAGTTAGCGAAGGAAGGAATTCAAGAACAGATGGACTTTTTGCTGCGCCATCCGCAGCCAAGAGAGAAAGCAAATGTGTATGTCAGCAAAGGGAAAGCAAAACCTATCCTTGAATCTTTGCCACCACTGGAAAACTATTCAGGGGAAGTGCTTAGAGAACTATCTGATTTACATATTGCGATGCTGGTCACACTACAGGATTTAGATGAAATGTTAACGGGTAAGCCTCAAACGGCTGCACTTCCATTCGTTAAAATATTGCCGCCAGCGAAAGGGCAAACGAGATTACAGGGAATTCCTTACATTGTCGGAACAGCCGTTTTTAAAAAAGATAAGATGATCGGGACGATGACGGAAAAAGAAACAAGAGGGCTATTGTGGTTAAGAGATGAAATGGAATCATATACCGTGACCTTACAACCCAAAGGTGTGAAAGGGGAGATTTCTTTAAATCCAGTGACAGCCCAAGTCAAGATCATTCCGCAAATTATCAATGATAAATGGAAATTGTTGGTGAAGGTAAATACAGAAGGAGCTGTTATACAAAATGGAACGAATTTAGACCTTACAAGTCCAAAATCTTTTAATGTTGCAGAACGAGCATATCAAAAAGATATAGAAAATCGCATCAAGTTGGCTTTTCTGCATTCTCAGGATAAGAAAGCGGACATTTTAGGGTTGGGTAAAGATTTCTATAGGAAATATCCTAAACAGTTTAATAAGGTCGAAAACCACTGGGATGATATATTCGCTGAGATGGAAGTGGAAATCGATGTTGCGGCCCATATTCGAAGACAGGGCTATATAAACAAACCGGCAGGTTTGTCTGAAAATGAGGTGAAGGACAAGTGAGATGGGGGGCTTTTTTATGTACAACCGTGATCGTAGCTTTAATCATTTTGTTTGAATGGCCGAAAATGAAAAAGAATCCCAAAAAAGATAAAGTGGCATTTCTTACACTGCTCCTCACTGGCTTGGTTCTGTCCATGTTCAATCTCCCACAGATGTCCGGACCCACTCAATGGGTGGAAACCCTTTTTAGGCCATTTGGAGAGTTTATGGAAAAGTGAATCTATTAGTGGTTGTTGCGGGATTAAATCATTCTATTAAAGAAAGGAGGGAGCCGATGGAGAAAGGAAAAATTTCATCTCTGCAGATGGCATTCATGATGTATCCGACGATTGTGGCAACGGCTATTCTCGGAGTTCCAAGCATCACTGCCAAATATGCCAAAACAGATTTATGGATGTCCCCCATTTTTGCTGCGCTCATAGGGTTTCTGACGGTGTATATCGCTTATAAATTGCACCAAATTTATCCAAAACAAACGGTTTTCCAATTCACTGAAAAAATCATTGGTCGGATTCCGGGGAAAATTTTCGGTTTTTTACTCTTGTTTTTTTATATCCAGAACACGGGGCTAATCCTTAGAGACTACGCAGAATTTGTTGTCGGCTCTTTTCTGGTACGTACCCCGATTAGTGTGATCATGTTATCGATGATACTTCTGTGTGCGTTCATCGTACGCGGGGGAATAGAAGTGTTGGGGCGATCTGCTGAGTTGTTTGTACCGGTTTTTATTTTTCCAGTCTGTATCTTAATCATCTTGCTGATTCCTGACTTCGATTTTAAGAATATATTCCCGGTATTGGAAAATGGCTTAATGCCCCCAATCAAGGGTGCGATTGTACCGGGAGGATGGTTCAGCGAGTTTTTTCTGATCATTTTTCTTCTTCCTTTTTTGGCGGATATGAAAAAAGGGATGAAATCCGGGATGATGACAGTTTTTGCCGTGATGATGACGTTAATAGTGGTGAATCTTTTGGTTCTTTTTGTACTCGGGTCAACAACACCCTCAAAGAATTTTCCCTTGATGAACGTATCTCGAT
>NZ_JAGGQN010000055.1:0-26660 GCF_018613275.1 Bacillus sp. ISL-4 | reverse complement strand
TTCAACAATCATTTTACTCACTGTTTCGTTAAAATCTTAATTACTTTTATTTAGTTCTATACTATTTCTTACATTTTCAGTGTTGTTCCTATAATTAAACTTTTCTTTCTGTTCCGTTTTTGAATTAGCACTATTCGTTTCCAAATTAGAACAGTTCTTATTCAACTAACCTGCCCCTTTAGTTCCATAAGAAAAGAGCTGCCTTAAAGACAGCTCTGATCTTCAGCTAACGCACCCGTTCGTATTATAAGGTCATCCAGAAAATATTTCTGGTTGACCATTTTTTATATCGATATATGATAACCGTAGCCGGGGTAGAACGTCCGCACCCGTGGGACTTGATCCCGTCAACTAAACAGTTCGCCCCCTACTTGTAGAAACATGATTGAGGCTGGTTGGGACTATGATCTCGTATAACAAGCGAAGCTATGATACTGCAAGAAGGAATTGGGGTACCGGTGATTTTATATTAGGAGGAGATAATTTATGAATCCAGTTGTTGGTCTGGATGTGGCATAAGGGGAAAGTCAGGTTCAAGCTTTCTTGGGTAAAAAGCAGCCTTACAAAAAAAGCTTTAAAGTAGCACATACTCTTGAAGGGTTAGCTATTCTTCTAGACTTTATTAGATAAACTAAGTAGCAAGCGTTCAGCATTTTTCAAATAGGCAAAGCCGGATTCATTGCTGAATCCGGCTTTGCCTATTTCTACTATTTTTCGAAAATTGCATTAGATAGAAGACGGAACAAGTAATCCGGGTGGTCACGGAAACCTGCTTCTAACCCAATAAGAGTTACATCTTTATTCTGTTCTTTTACGATTACGGCTTGGCCCTTGGCGGTTATGTTATTTTTCCAGTGACCAGCTACGAAGAAATTATCTGAATCTGCAAGGGTCGCGACGACTTCATCATTATCCGTACCCGTGAACCATGTTGGACGATAGACAAAGCCGATATCATCCTCTCCATACCCTGCTGTTAAACCGGTTCCCTCATAATCTACTTTTACGATACCATTACTGTTGGAACCTCCTACATTAACGATGTCGTCTGTAAGACCAAGTGTCTTAGTTGCTCTAGATGCACCAGCACCTACAGCTATATATTTGCCTCCTTCATTTAAGAAGCTTGTCACATTGTCTTTAAACACTTTAAGTTGCCCTTCGTTCTGTAATCCAAATTCTTTATTAGCTTCAGAAAGGTTGGCAGAAATGAGACTTTCCGTTCCACTATAGACCAAAATATCAAAACCGTTAAGGGTATTTTTAGCTACTTCGACTGGCGTAACTTCTGTCACATCAAAACCTAATCTTTTCAAAGCGAGCTTTGTTCCTGCGTGTGATTTCTGTTTACCCATACCTCCATCCTTTAATATAGCCACTTTTAAAGACCTAATAGCCACTGCATCTGCTGGTACATCAGCAGTTTCAACCTGTAACCCAGATTCTTTCACCGCTGCTGATACCTGATTAGCTACTGTTTTTGCAAAGAAGTTACCTTGTGCATCACGTACAATAGGTATTCCTTGCTTAAGCAATGCATTTACTAAATTTACCGATTGGACAGAGCTGTTCGGAATCAGAAACGGTCCTTTTCCTGAAACCGTTCCTTGACCTGTAATCTGGTTTACTTTCTTTGCATTGACTTTAATAGGATTTTGTGTGGCTACTGCCTCGAATCCCCAAAGCTCCGGTAAACTCCATGCGGAAATGTCGTACATTGCTGGGGTATCGTTCGTGATGTCTTCCCCATCCCAGAGCATCGTGTTTGCTAATCCGGCTTTCGCCTGATCCATCTCAACGAGATAAGTTCCTTTTGGATATGACACTCCATCCGCTTCAAATGCATTCACAGCTTGAACAACATCAATATCATTATTGATCAAATGATTTACAGCCTTATTCGTAACAGTCGGATCCTTAGGGTCTAGTGGAAGTATGTAGGCTTTTGGAAATAACCCTTCCTTATGAAAAGGATGGTCAAAGTTAATTCCTCTTTTAAAAACTTCAATTTGATCAGTAATCATGGATTGCTTGTTAGCTGATGCAAATTTCAATGCCCCCATAATCGAATTATACATCCATCGTACGCCATCCCAATCATTTGTTGGAGCTTCTAATGTATGACCGTAAGCACCATGATACATCGCATACATTGGTGTGAAAATTGGTGGGTAATCATCCCAGCCAGCGGAGTCATCGCGCAGCGGAATATATGTACCTTTCATGTTTTGATACAAGGATCCTGAATAGTTCTCATGATCCTTCATTATTTCAGCTTCCATTGCTTCTGCCTGTTTATAGGCCCATTTTCCGTATAAGTCATACTCGTAATTAGGATTATGCGGTGGCGTACAAGGCTCAATTAACCCCTGCAGATTCGGCTGATAATTCTTCACATAACCATGAGTATCAAGGAACACCATCGGGTTCCATTCTTTAATGAGCCCAACCATCTCTTTTGTTTCTGGCTGCGATTGGGTGATAAAGTCACGATTTATGTCAATTCCTTCGCCATTAAAGCGGGTGGCATCAATACGTCCATCAGGGTTTTGTACGACATTGAAAATAAGAATATTATTCTCTAAAACGTCTTTGGTTGTTGCATCATTTTGGGTAGCAAAACGTTCAATTAATTGAAGGATTGCATCGCTTCCGACAAATTCAGTCCCATGAATAGAACCATTAATCATGATTGGAACTTTAAAGTCAGGATTATTGGCAACCCATTCTTGAGCTTTGCCAGGATTCTTAAACATTTGCTTTCTAAGTGCCTTCACTTTTCCGAACTTCCCTTGCGTTGTTGGGTCAGCAATCGTGACAACGTAGAGTGGGTTTCCATCAGCTGATGTTCCACGGACTTCAACTTTCACACGGTTTGAAAGTTTTTCAATCTCTTTTAATTTGGAACCAATTTGTAAGAATTTCACAAAGTCATAGTTTTCGCTATTAAACTTGCTTCCGTCCTGTTCCTCATATGTATTCACATTTGTCCATTGAGGTTTCTCAGCATGTCCAGAACTCCAGGGAATTACTGTTAGTAAACTCGCAGCCATCAGGCCGGATAATGCTTTTTTCTTTTTCATCTTAACCTCCATTATTTATATATATAGTGATTTTTTTGTATATATCTCACCAAGTCGTTCAATGTTTTTTTATTGGGATTCGCTCCAATTACAGCACTAGTTTCGGAAGGTCAACTTTATATAGTGTTACTTGCTGGGGGAGCTTATCAATTTTATAAAGAATATTTTTAACGATGTGGTTTGTTCAACTTTATAAAATTAAAACGCTTTCAATAGGATTTGTTCAGCTCTTTAGCGAGTCATTTCGTGTTGTATTCAATTAAAATATGTTTTAATTAATTAACGCAATACCCTAAACCCGCATTCCCAGTGGCTACTGTAGCTGATTAAATTCTCTAGACTAATAAATTTCTCCTTTTCTGCACCCTACTAATATTTTAAATTTCCATACATGTTTAAGAGTATCGCCTCCTTATTAAGAAAAAGTAACCCACAAACTTAGATAACTGTTTTATAATATTATACACTTTTTTTTATATGAATTAAGAATTTTCAGTTAATAATAATTGAAACTTTATCCTATTTTCATTACCTCAGAAGCATAAAAGTATTTACAAATAATTTCTATGCGCTAAATTGGTAAAAATCTCGTTTAACTGTTTTGTAGTTTGTCCCCAACGGTCAAGTTACATGGAAAATCCCTCGAAACCTATGAAACTCATGTGCTTTTGATTCCCTCTAATCAATCTTATCTAAACTAGCTAAATTTTAAAACTAAGTTTATCTATAACTATTCTCCCTCACCTCCATGGTATCGCCTTTCCATGTCGCTCATTTGCTGGAATATATTCAATACTTCGCTCTTCAACTTTCACGTGAATTCCCCCACATTTAGAAGTGTTAACTTTTATTAGACCCCATCTACAAGGAGCACCTTCTTAAATGTATTATAGATTAATCTAGATTAATCTTTTCATACTCATTAAATTCTCAGTATAGATATGATTCTCACCACAAAAAGGTCGGAATCAGTATCTTATTGGGGAATTAATCAACAAAATATAGCTCTCTACTCAAAATTCTAATCTAGAGTAGATTTCCTTAAGGTTATCAGGAGAAAGTTGGAGTTGATCTGGAGAATGTGTCTCCCAGACATGGTGCTTTTCACCACTCAACATTTTTTATGAGATTTTTGAACGTGAGCATCATTTTGCTAATGCCTACATCTTCTTAAAGAGCCATTTCCTACTTACCAATATTTCTTTGTGAATATAATATATTCTATCGAGTTGCATGCTTTAATACATAGTAAGTAATATGTTTATCAAACTAGTTACTTAAAGTAAAACAGAATAAAGAATAACAGAATCTGAGGTAATGCGACGATGGTTCAAAATTCGCTAATGCCGTGGAGTATTAAAATTAATCAAAAGAGAAACGAAATGATTTTTCTTGGAAATCAATATGGCTTAAATTCCCCAGAAGTTATTAAAGTAAGTCGCCAATTAGACGATTTTCTCAATAAACTTTATGACTATCAAAAACAACCAAGAATTTATACTATTGCTATATGGAAATTCATGGGTGATATCACGAGAAAATCAATTTTCCCCGCTTCCAGTTTTGAAATCAGGTTCTTATTTGCTATTCAACAAACAGGGCGTTATCTACAGTATGTTTTTCCAGCATTTGTGCAATGTTTTTAAATGAAGATTTCATTCTAGGCGGATGACAGTGAAGGAAATATATGAGGCGACTGGGATTTCGGGTGCCACTTTGTATCGCTCAATTAAATAAGAGCAAACCCATTAACAATTTGCTCCAGAGAGATATTTTTATTAAAGGAATGCCTTTGATTTAGCTAAATTTATTATTCGCATTTTCCATTCAGGGGAGAATTTTAGATTATCGAATTTGAAACTGATTTTATACACCTAGGCCTTCTGTTTTCATCATTTCATCAATATTAGATAGCGCTTCTTCTGCATCATCGCCTTGAGCAATTATTTTAATTGTTTCTCCCTGCGGGATTCCTAGCGACATTACACCCAAAATTGATTTTAAGTCTACCTGTTTTCCTTTATACTCAAGGATCACATCTGAAGAAAATGGCTTAACCATATTAACTAATAAGGTCGCAGGTCTTGCATGAATTCCAGAATCGCTAATTATTGAATATATTTTTTCAACCATTTTTATTCCTCCATCTTTAAAAAACTCTTTAATTTTATAAGTGAAGAAATTCGATAATTCTCTTACTTTGTCAGGACATTCTCTACAGTAAAATCGTATCCTTCAAGCCCTTAAATTCTGCACCAAGGGTTATATGCTCAAAGAGATGAATAATATTAATGAGATTAAAAAGCCCCTAAGTTTTGTATTTTAAAATTCTTTGCTAGTTCCAGAAATGTACATTTTAATGTACCCCAGTCTAATATCTTCCAACAACATAGAATAATTCACTTTTGTATAATCTGATACATCCACTTCATATAAAGTTCCAAATTCAAACGTGTCATATCCTCTCGTTGTACATCTTTTTATAAATTCCTCATAGTTCAATAAGTTATCTGCAATACTTCTATCAGCTAACTGATCCCCTTTTTTGTAGGAAGTTACGATATGACTCAAATGCCTTGTCGGATCCAAATCTCGCTTTTTTTGTCGTTCAAACAATACATCTAAATCTGCAATTAACCGAATAGTAACAACCTCATAACTATATCTTTCTACTAATTGCTGAATATGAGGCTTTTGTTTTTGACTAAAAGGATAATCAGACATAATATTGCTACCTACTTGCATTTGCTGTTCCATTATTTCAAAGTACTTCGTCCATGCTATCTTTTCTATCTTCTGCTTTTCTTCTAGATTACGATAACCATACATATCACAATAATATTCTTTCAATTCATCCTGAGAAAGATTATAAAATGACCCTAATTTACTATTGATGATATTACTTAAGTAGGTTTTTCCTGTTCCTGGTAAACCTGCTAATAAGATTAAGACTTTATCCATCTTACCACCTCATCCTCTAACGAATAAAGAAAGAGTACAAGGAATTCCTAGTACTCTCTTTATTATCCACATCTTCTCCAACCCTTATGAAAAAGACTAATGAACTTTTTATGTCATTATTTTACTTGGAGGGTACGGTCTTCTTTATTCATGAAGATTCCAATTTTATGTTTGACAATTTCTTTTACTGCCTGATTACATGGAATAATATTATGTCGTAATGATTTCGTTACTTTTGTTTCTCCGAATGTTTCTTTCGCTGTTTTCGTCCATGTTACTAACAACTCAGTACCTACATTAAATTTACGAATCCCGTTATTAATTAATTCATGTACATCCATTTCATTAACACCTGTACCCCCATGAATAACTAAAGGTACATCTACTACAGCGTTGATTTCTTTTAATAGTGGTAGATTTACTTCTGTTTTAGATTTATATTGACCATGATTAGTACCAATGGCAATGGCCAAAGCATCTACCCCTGTTGCTTTAACAAACTCTTCTGCATCTTTTGGGTCAGTATAAACCTTATCATTCTCATCTACATGAATCCCTTCTTCAGTACCGCCAATAGTCCCTAGTTCGCCCTCTACTGAAACACCATATTTGTGTGCATATTCTACTACTGCTCTTGTTTTCATAATGTTCTCTTTGAATGGTAAATGAGAACCATCAAACATCACTGATGTATATCCTTTATGGATTGCCTCTTTAATATCATCAAAATCCCTTGCATGGTCTAAATGCAATACCACATCTACCATTTCATTTGTGGCCATCGTTTTACATATAGCAACAATATTTTCATGACCAATGTATTTCGCAGTATCTATACTTGTTTGAATAATAATTGGTGCTCCTTGCTCTTTTGCTGCACGGATCATATCAGGTAACATCTCTAAATTATGTGCATTAAATGAACCAACTGTATAATTCAATTCTTCAGCCCTAAGTGTTACTTCTTTTAATGTTGTATACATGATCAATTACTCTCCCTTTATACTAATCTTTTATTTTCTTCCTTATCGAACACCACGCGTAACCTCTTTAGAAACTTGCATCATTTGATCCATTTTCTTTAGATATATCTGTAATAATTCTTCATTATTCACTTTTGCTGCTTCTGCACGCTTCTTGTTATAAAGTTTTAATAAAGTTTTGTAACCATTACCTAATGACTTTTTGGCCTGAATACTTTTTTCTAACGAATCAATAGCATGATCTTCTTCACCAAGTTCATTAAATGCTAAGCCAATCTCCTCATAAATTTTTGCTTGTTTTTCTCCAGCTGCTTGATTTACTTCTTCTTTTTTTAAGGAAATGGTACGTAATAACTCTTCTTTTCGTTCAACTGTTAACAATACCTCTTCGGTTGTTTCTTTTTTCGGTTCTTTAGGTTTTTTCTTTCCAAATCCAAACATTACTTGAGCCTCCTTTTCTCTACCTACATCCTAGAAAGCTTTTAAAAGTGGACCAATGAGCCATGCATATAGTAAAGCAGCTGTTACTGTATCAACATCTGTTGCTGTTGCATTGACAAACCCCATAGAATTGAATGTCGTTACTAATAGTGCTGGTAATAATGTAATGAAGAAACCATGTACAACACCACCAATAATTGCTCCACGAATACCACCTGTTAAGTTACCAAATATACCGGCGGTACCCCCCGCGAAGAAAGCTGTAAGCATACCTGGTAAGATCATCGCCAACCCGAAGACAGGTAATACAAACATTGCAATAATCGAACCTATAGTAGTTGTGATAAACCCTACAATGACTGCATTAGGGCTAAATGGAAATAGGACTGGACAATCTAATGCAGGTATTGCATTTGGGACCAACCGCATGGCAATCCCTCTAAATGCCGGAACAATTTCACCTAGTAATAAGCGAACTCCTGCTAATAATACATACACTCCAACTACGAATTGGATAGATTGTAAGAAAGCAAACATTAAATAATTGGTATCTCCTGATAATGTAGAAGCGAACTTTTCACCTGCAAACGCTGCTGTAATAATATAAAGAGGAGTCATTACCACCATTAAAGATAGATAGGTATCTTGTAAGAATTCAAATTGAGCTGGTAATTTCAAATCTTCAACAGATTTTTTCTTTTCGCCTTTTCCCCCAACTAGTTTCGCTACACCTGCTTCAAACACATACCCGACCGTACAAAAGTGTCCTAAAGCAATATCATCCATACCAGTAATCTTACGAACAAATGGTTGTGCAATCGCGGGCATAGCTACCGCAAATACGCCCCCAATGAAACCGCCTACTAAAATCAATGCAACACCACGTAAACCTGCAAAGTAACCAAATACTGTTGTCATAGTAGCCATCCAAAGAATTGCCTGACCAGTTAAAAAGATGTATTTCCATTTAGTGAACCGTGCAATGATAATATTAAAAACAAAGATAGCTAAGAAAGTTAGTGCGATATCACGACCCAATCCTAACTCATTCATTGCTTGGCCATTAATAGCTTCAATCGAAGGAATAATCCCTTGCATATGGAAACCTTCTGTAAAAATATGACCGAAATAGACTAAACTACCAACAATAATGCTAGAACCTGCTGACAATACCATAAACCCTAACATCGTCTTTAAAGAACCAGAAATAACTTGCCCTGTTGATTTCTTTTGCAAAATTAACCCCAACATAGCAATCAACGCGATTGTGACAGATGCCTGTGTCAAAATATTCTCGATAATAAAGTTAACTACACTCATTTTTTCCCACCCCATCTCTAGCTATCTCTATTTATTTTTAAGCTAAAACGCCTTTTTCCCTTAATACCGGGGTGATTTTTTCTTCAATCTCTGCCTTAGATACAATATTTCTCAAATAAACAATTGTCGTTTGTTTGGGATCAACTGAAAATTTCTCGAATTGGGATTTGAAATTCTGTGCCGTAATAATAATATCGGGTTTTACTGAAACAGCAGACGAGATATCACTATGATCTAGCTTGGCGTTGACACCTAACTTGCTTAATACATCCTCTGCCGACATTTGACAAGCAAAACTGCTTCCTAAACCTGCTCCACATACAAATAAGATATTTACTTTTTTCATTTCGCTCTCTCCTCATTTTTCAATTTTGGGGTTATATACTTATCAATTGCTTTTAAAACTGTTACTTCCTCACTCCACCACTTCACTACCATATAAAACTTGATTAAACATGTTTACATCTTGTGCTGTAATTAACAGGTCTAATTTCTCTTCATCATTAATTAACTCAATCAGATTTTTCATCACATTTAGATGCGAATAAGAATCCACTGCGGCTAGACAAAAAACAATTTTTACCGGATCATTATCCGGATTTCCGAAATTAATCGGTTCCTTTAACGTCATGACACTAATGCCTAATTTGTTTACTCCATCTTCCGGCCTTGCGTGTGCTAACGCTAAATGCTTCCCTACTACTATATAAGGCCCATACTCTTCAACAGATTTAATCATGGCGTTTACATATCGCTCTTCAATGACCTCTTCTGTTAACAATACCTGGGCAGATTTCTCAATCGCCTCTTTCCAGTCTTTACATTCTTGCTTTAGTAGAATGTTGGAATCCCTCAAAATATCCTGCAACATCGGCTGTATCTCCCTTGTATTAATTTTTAAATGATGTTCTTTAAAAGTATCTTCTACTTTGTGATAGCTTTCCTTTGTTACCTTACCGCCGCTTTCTACAATTAACATCAAAATATCCTGCATTAGCTGTGTGGCATCTAACTTATTGGAAACGATCCTTCTCTTATTCTTATTTTTGAGTAAAAAATCTTTAATTTCCCTCTTGTCACTTTCTCTTAATATTGGATTAAGCAATAATACAGGTTTTCTTGGATAATCAATTGAAATGGTCGTAAAAACTAAATCAACATCCAGCTTGTCAATAAAGGCTAATTCATACGAACTCAATATCGCAACAATCTCGATATTGAAATGCTCTTTCAAATTCGCAGCCAACAGCTTTCCAGTTGAAATCCCATGATTACAAAGCACAACCGCCTGATAAACATATTGTTCTTTCTGCTTTATCTGGCTGGCAGACGTTGAAAAATAAACGGTCAAAAACCCGATCTCATCTTCTGATAATGTTTTTTTGATGTAGTCCTCTATTTGCTTACTAAAGCAAGTGACTGCCTGATAAATCTCGGCAAAGGACTCCTTAATAGTGTCTTTCAACGGATTAAATACCTGTAAATCGTTCTTCACCCTGCTTAATAACCCTGTGATATGCCTATACAAACCTTCATACAAATCTTCTTCTCTCTGAGAAAAGGGGATTCTGGTTACTTTTTCTACATGCTCAATTAATTGAATAGTTAATAATTGTGCGGTAACCCAATCGAATGAATTATTCATATCTTTTGGATTAAACGATTCGATTGTAAAGGTAGTATATTTAATTTCATTTAATGATGGATATAAACCAAACTTCATACAGATGGAATCGACAAAATTTCTGACAGGATCTTCTTTTATCTCGGCTCTAACTTTGGCTAATTCCCTAAGGGTATTTCCTTCTTGCAACCGCCTTACCCATATACCTAAAAAAAGAATGCTTTGATTCCGGTATACATGATTAATCTCTACTCTGGACTTTTCAAAGACTTCGTCATAATGTTCTCCAATGACCCTCAATGCATTTGTATCCAAATAATCAAGAACAAATTGATCTGTAAAAGTATTCACTGTATCTATATCTCGGTATTCCATTAGTTTAGCAATATCTGTCATACTGTTAATCACATCGTATAACATAGTGCGTATTGATCGTTCATCGCCTTTTAATACAATACCTTGCTTCGTTAAACTCACTACAGAAATACCATATTCCTTTAAAAACTGACGAAGTCTTCTCATATCCTCATCCAATGTACTTTTCGATACCTGCAGTTTTTCTTCCATTTCAAAGAGCATTGTCGTTCTTGTGGTATCGGCAATATCTAAAAGTAAGGCAAGAAAACGTTCATTGGGCCGATAATAATCTGTTTCTCTGTCATCACCAATTTTGGACAGGAGCTTTTCACGATCCACATCAGATAGGTCTAACTTCAACCCTTTTCCTCTTGTCGTCGTAATTGATGGATAATTATTTTCTGCCAGATATTTATTAATCAGGACCAATTCGTTTCGAAAAGTACGCTCACTAATATTGAACTCTTTACTTAAATCCTCACAAGTCAAAAAGGTATTTACTGTCAAAAATCTGGTAAGTACTCGTTGAGTCCGTTCTTTCATGATAGTAACTCCTTTCATAATTTTATTATAAATCGCAATATTCAAATAGTTTAGTACATCTTATTGCAACTTCAATTTGCAAAAATGTAAGCGTTAACACTTTTTTAATCAAACTATAAATCAAATATCCATCGAAAAAAGATGTATCTCTTATAGGGGTACAGACACATACCCATCAAGCTAACACCAATGAGTACTTAAAATAGATCCATTTTTACAAGACAATCGTTCATACCACTAAAGAAAGACCTGCCAAATAAGCCTTCGATAGGTCATTTTGCTTTTGAAGGGATTCACTTAATTATAGTGGATGAAATCGATCGACTGAAACTGCAACACTTAGAGCAACTTCGTGACATCTATGATCAACATGACTTAGCCATGATATTCATCGGGATGCCAGGGATTGAAAAAAGGTTAGCGATATCCCCAGCTTTACTCCCGCATTGGTTTTGCTCATGAATATCAGAAACTCATTAAAGACGAGATGCACCATATTTTAGAATATAAATGGGGTGAATTAGGTATCTCCATTAAACGAGAGGACTTTTCCGATTACGAGGCGCTCACAATCATCATGAAAGTCACAAACGGTAACTTTACCGTCTATTTCTCAAATTGAAGGTATCCTCGAAATCAATCACCTTACATCCATTACCACCGAAGTAGTATAGCCTGCACGAAATAGCTTAGTGATTGGACATAATTAATGAAGAACCCCAGCTAAACTTCTCATATGAAGGTAGCTGGGGTTAAAAGTTGGATGTGCAATTATCACTTAAAACACGCGCAAAATATATCCAAAAGTTACATATTCATCTTTTTGTTCTTGTTTATGTCTAAAAGATAGTCTGTAATTAAAAGTATAGAAGATATATAACTTCTAGACAAAAAAGGGGTATAAGCAAATGAAAGTTGGATATGCAAGGGTATCGACAGTTGGACAGTCGCTTGAAAGCCAAATTGAACAATTAAAAGAATATGGTTGCGAAAAAATATATATGGAAAAAGAAAGTGGAAAGAAAACAGATCGCCAGGAATTAGACAATGCAAGAAAAGCATTAAGAAAAGGTGATAAATTAATCGTTACTAAAATTGACCGCTTGGCCCGTTCTGTTAGGGACCTTCATAATATTGCTATTGAATTGGCAGCTGAAGGAGAAGGCAATAAAAAACGTCCTTTTCAAATCGAACAGTGATGTGTTCAGAAAAGGACGAGTTTTGGAACAAATTATAACTTATTTATAATATCGTGCTTAATCGATAAAAATCAAATAAACGCCAATCCCTTATAGATATGGGATTGGCGTTTTGGCGATGGGTGCTGATGGCTGACAATAAGAGAAGCCGCGTTGTTTAAAATGGCGCATTTCAGTACATCTCTAGGGTGGACGACACTCGCATTCAGGCTTCCCACATGGGCCCGATGAAGACCTACAACATGATTTTTCGTGTTGAGCATCATGACAAGAAACACTTCCCTGTCCTCGTTTGCGATTTGCGCTGCGGCTAATTCTCGGGCATCTTCTGGTTTGCGAATTTGAAAGGCCGCAAACGGCTCAACCATTTCCCTGATTTCCTGCTTGATTCGTACCACTTCGAAAATTGGGGATAATTTCATTTTCAAAACTCCTTTTCATTTTATTTTTTTATTCGTTGCCCTTTTGGTTTTTCTCTGATGGGTTTTTCTTTCCTATATTCATTTGCCTTGCGAAGCGAATTAGTTCCCCAAAGGGGGATTATTTTTCCCCTTTGACATGTAGAACGAAAAACACGCATAGGCAATCGGTCAAGGGATTAAGCACAAAAACTTTTTGATGTTACGATAGCGCCCTTAATCAAAAAGTTTTTTGCCCCTTGATCGATGGACTGGCCGTCTTAGCTTCCAGCCGGAAAGGTTCGGGTGTCCTACCGGCTGGAAGGTTAGCCGGCCTGCGCTGTTTTACGATTCGGAAGGCAAAGGGAAAAATAATAAATAAAGCAGCCGGGCGGCTGCTATCCTTGTGGTCACTTATTCTATTAATCCCTTAATCTAACGGTATCCGGCTCGTTCGGTATGGCGGCAGTAGCCCTAAATGGTACAGGAACCCATGGAATTTAGGCGAAGCATTAGTGGTACAGTACTTCGTTATCAAAACATTAAATGCCGAAGCGACATGTACAGAATGTTGTAGAAACGCCCCATTTATTTGCATCGTTCAAGTCGGGTAATTATGAATTATTTATTCCATCATTTTCCTCATATTCTGTATCTAGAATAATAAAAGTGAAAAACGATAAACACGATGGCTCCCAAGGGGTTTATTTTGGTGTAACTTCCTCTAATGGAGATGTGATTTATTAAAAAAATAATTTAATCGATAAGAGAGATTTGCTATGACTATTTTGTGGAGGTTGGTATGACGTGAAGATGACCTCACTATATGAACGGGGAAAGATTTATGTTGCCTAATATTGTGAGGGATGTTTCCCGCCTGTGAAAAATAACGTGGCAAAGCTTCCAACATCTCGCTATTTTCCTTGGGACGTAAAGGTAGCCAAACAAAATAAAACCCCCGCACCAACTTTTCAGGCTGATACAAGGGCAATAGTCGCGTTTTATTGATTAAACGAATTTGTTTGGGTGCAAAAAGAGTCTTTAGCCTTTACAAATCAATCCCAGGTCTTTTTTTCATTCAAATGTGATTAATCATAAAAGATTAAATGCATATCACTGTTAGTCCTTGATTTCGCAAAAAATTCCGCTTCATTTCCTCCATCAACAAAGTTACCAATACCCCGGAAAATACCACATTGGCCTCGATCTAAATATCTTACCCCTACATAATCATTATAACTGTCAGGATCATACTCCCATAATTCAACTTTTAACTTACCAGCTGGACCCACGTAAGAATCCCGACAAATCTTATAATCACCACCAGTAGAGGCAAACACATCACTTTCAGCACCATTAGAATAAAGAGATTGTTCTCCTAAGTAATCCCAGCCACTTGCAAATGTAGAAGAAGGGAACAACAACGCAGCGACCAATGCCACAGCACTCATTTTAAACATTTTCATGCTCATTCCTCCTCACCCGTTTTGACTTGAAACACATTATTCTCCATATAATTTTAATCAATATTTTTTATATTATCATCTATCCAAAGATTCAATTTTTCATGAAGCGTTTTTGTAGTATTTCACTACTTCATGCGCTACATATGAAATTAGAGAAAAAAGTGAAATGTGCTCGTCATTCAGTTTTTTGAAATATATTTCTGAATCATCTTTAAACTTTTAAGCCTTCCCGGATCCAGAAACTAATTACCTCTGAATCCACCATTTGTGTAAAGATGTCTCGATTTCTAATACCAGCAATCAGCAGCATAGTTGTGGCTACACTGGCGCTACAATCCATTGAATAAGCCAAGGCTGAAATTCTTTCATGATCCCAAGCTTGGAATCTTAAATGAAGCCTTTCCTTCTGAATGATATCCCTCTTTTGAATTCCCTCTGCTTCAAGGTCTCCTAAAAATCGTATTATCGTTCCTGGAATCTCTTTTGAAATACATAGAGAAGTTCTCAATGCATTCCCTCGAATTAATGGCAGCCATTATTATTTTAAACCCTATATCCTTTATAGGGTTTAAACTATCCAACAGAAAAATATTGAATCTTTCACACAACGTTCAAATATAAATGAAAGCGCTTGCAATTATTAGTGTATACTATAGTTATACTACCAATTGTTTCACTAAGTTTTCTTACAAATCATCATAAATAAATGATTTCTAGCATAAAAGTAACTTTAATAAAGCCAGACAGGAAGGAGATGATCAGATGATATTAAAATCATTAAAAAAAATGGGATAATGACAATCATTTATTTTAAAGATGGGTTTTTAGAAACGTGTAAAGGCAGTATGTATAAACTTAACCTTAATGAACAAACCCTGTCCATAAAGGATAATAATCAAAAGATCTTCTCCATTCGTTTATCTCACATTATGGAAATACATTAACTTAGCTTGAAATGGCCTTAGAAATCGAGGCTTTCAAGAAAATCCATCTTTATATTGATGCTTACAGAGCTAGATCAATGTCAAACTCCTCCGATATGGACTTCCCCATCTTACCAGATGGGGAAACATCCATACTTACTAATTCTTCGGTGTGTTGGTTTCAACCCTACAATCTCACTGAGGCAGGAATCTATTTTTTCGGTTTAACTTCATCTCTTCCCCTATATCAGCAAATTCCATTTGCTGAAGCGAACTTTTTAATTCCATCTTTATAAATCAATCCTACCGTACATAAAAAGAACGATAGGATACATAACCGCCCTTCACTTTCGCGAAATGGTTTTCTGCAATTTTCATATAAGCTGCGAGTTCGGGTGCAAATATGACTTATTAAAGAAATAGAAAACTCAATATACACTTCATCTATGAACTATTGCTACTCCAAATAATTTATATGAATTCAATCTTACTTTGAACAGACTTCTTATAATGTGTATAGTTTAAACTCCAATTTTCACTTCATCAATATAGACTTTCCTAACAAAAATAAGATACTTATAGTGCCCTGTGCATATGATGATTGGTAAGAGTTAATACAGGCATAACGTATGTTACGTGAGGGGGAAGTTTAGCTAAGTCTACGGATTAATCGAAATCGCATAAAACTCCGCGAAAAATGACTAGAATTTGTCAGTATCCAAGAGTATAACTCATAGTGAATGATGACAGTTAAGGAATTTGAAGAAGCCACTATAGTTTCAACTGATACTAGATATCGAGAATTCAAGAAAGAGCCAACCTAGTAAAGGTCAGCTCTTGATGTTTTGTTAATCTTTCACATCCGTTCAATGAGGATTGGGTATCAACATGACAATCAGCTTAAGCAGTAGATGTAGGTGGCTTAATGTCTCTTCTGGCATCAATAAGTATAATGTTATCGGCTTCCTTTTATCCTAGCTCCCTTAATATTTACCTTTAGTCAGTTACTACTCAGAGAAGGAAAGGATCACTTTTATCGATTTTTTCGTTTCATTCGCTTTTTAATAGATGCCGAACTAGTTATCCGGTAACTTATATTAATCAAACGATTGATTAATATATAGAAGAAACTCGTCAAAGATACTATGATTTTCTGTTTGTGATTGAAATAATTAATTGGGCATAGAGGAGGGCTTTTTCGATGTCGCTGCGAAAACAAATATATAGTAAATTTGTATGTGTCAAAAGGAAGGTAAGAGAATGCTACTGCTGATTGACATGATCCCATTTTTTGAAATGAAATAGATTTGCGTTGTGTACAATCTCTGTTATATAGTTCATGGTGATTTTTGCAGCCGTTTGAACATCGTAGCTTTTGCGATTATTTAAAATATTTGTAAACATTCCCTGCCATACTAAAATGGTTAATTCATTAATCGCATCAACGTTTTCCTCTTTAATGTAGCCCTCTCTTAGTGCAATTTCTAAAAAGGATCGCCCTCTTTTTGACACATTACGTTCGAATAGGATAATTTTTAATTCTTCAGGAATGTTAATCAAATCAGACGGATAGATTTTATAATAGTCTTCGAGCAGTTTTTCAGGTTGATCCGCTAGGTCCATAATAAAAACTGCATGGAAAATTTGTGGTTGCTTAAAAGAGTGATTACAAAAACATTCCCATGCCAATAAGTACTTTTCAATTGGATCTTTTCCTTTTTCAATATAAACAGCTACCTCATCTGTGTAGCATTTCAAGAATTTCATTGAAGCGAAAAAAATCAAATGGGAGACCTCAGAAAAATAGTTATAAATGGTTGCGCTATTATAGCCCGCTTTATCCGCAACTTTCCTTATTGTTACATTCTCTAAACCTTCTTCTTCGATTATTTCAGCTGTTGCGTCCACAAAGTATTTCCACATGCGGCCCATTTGTATTTCTTTTTTTTTCATTTCTATTCCCCTCATTTTTAAAAAGATATAGGTCCATTTCGATTATAGATGGCCTTATTTTTTTCACTGAAACCTCTAAAACAAAACTTTCCTTTTTTCTTATCTATATTTTAAGTGTCGTGCTACTCAATAAAGTGCTGATGGATAAATTATACCAAACTATGGCATGAAAGCCGAAAGAACATTACCCCACAATAGAAACGTATAAAAATAAAAAACTGGCAAAAAACAAAACGTTTATCGCCAGCTTCTTTACATTTTTGGGGATTTTTAAGAAAACCTCATTATTCTATCGCTTGGCAATCTTTTTAATCCTCTTATTTTTGCTAACTTGCTTTCATTTCTCTCTTCTGAAGCGCAATCTCTTTTCTTTTTTCTTTCGTTACTCTTTGCCAAATTATAGCCGTAATCAACCCAACAATCGTCAAGGCTAATAAAATAGTAAATAAAACCTTATAACCGTCTGTACCACTCCAGTGGTCCAAACAAGCACCTGCAACAATTGGCATAAAGATTTCTCCGCTATACCCAATAATCATCAAGGGCATGGCAACTGTTCCTGTTGTTTCGACAGGATAGTCTCCTTCCACTAAAATAGCGAAGTGCGTTGCCTGTAATGCATACATTGATATATAAATAACTGCTATAAAAACTAACAGTAATAAGATGAAAGAAGGCTTTCCGGGTAATACGATGAGAGCAGCTAAACCGATTGCCAGAACACAATAGCCAATTATGACCATATTCGAAATACCAATTCGATCTCCGATAATGCCTGAGCCAAAACTTCCGATTGGGCGACAGTATTGTGAAAAGTAACCCAAAGCAGCGGCAATTATGGTTGAAGCACCAAAGGCGGCCGTTGCATAAGGCGTAATATAATAGAAACTATTAATCATCGCATAAGACGTTAAAATAAGAATGGCTGCCAACCAGGTTGTTGGCATTTTGAGAATCCTCAAAAGTATTGCCCAATCAAATTTTTTATTTGCCTTTTCTTTTATTTCATCACTACTGTTGTTACCATCAGGTTCCTTATAAAGTAACATAATCATGATCCCTAAAAGAATACACATCACGGAGTAGAAAATAATCACAGAGGACAATGCCAGCTTGTCACTTAGTTGCTTTGCTAAAAGGGCGAAGAGTCCTAATACCAAAGCAGATTCGATAACTTTGGCAGCACCGCGTCCGCCTTCAAAAAAGCCGAATGCTTTTCCTTGTTCATTTTCAGATGCTAACGAACGGACGGCTTTTATTAACGCTACCCAAAAGGTCATGATGGATGTTATACCCCAAGCTGCATAGATTAGCAGCAACACAGGGTAAGGGGGATACAATAGTAAAGCAAAGCCTAGAATCCCTGTCGCAAATAAGGATATTGACAACAAGTGCTTCGTTCTCCATCGATCTGCCACATACCCTCCAAAGATATAGGAAATCAAACAGCAAACTCCATACGCACTGCCAAGCGTACCCATTTGTGTATTGGTTAAGTGAAAGGCATTTAAGAATACATCATAATAATAGTTTCGAAAATAAGGCAATGTATAAATCATTTCACCTGCAATGATTAAAATGACTAGAGTAGGTATATTTCCCCTTAGTTTTCCTTTCATCTCTTTTCTCTCCAATCGCTGGCTTTTTAAAGTCCTAAACGTTCAATCTTTTGATCCCAATTCTTATGAAATGCCGGTCGGTCGTTTTCTTTAACATCCATTTCCCCAACAATTATAAAGTTTTCTGCATCAGAAGTTTGCGTAACGGTAATGTCAGCGTCAATCCACCAACCCTCACGGCCAATTCTCATTTTTTGACAAATGGTATATTTCGCGGAAAGTGGATTAGCATTACTTAATGTCAACTCTCGTCTTAAATTGTGTTCAACCGTAACATCGATGTCATCAAAGCGATAGACCCCTTCACCAAATACCCCTCCAGCACCATCGGTTATGCAAGTCCATGTATCCGTTAAAATATCGTATGAAATGGAACGATCAACTTTTCCCTCTGAAAGCATAGTTGTCGGAGTTAATGGCGCGCTTTGAGGACTCATATTCGGTCCAGATACCCGGCTTCCTTTAAAGATTGGTAATGAAAACTTTGCGGTTTCAAGATTCAGAGTAAGTGTTGCATCCTCAGGCATTGGCCAAAACATTGGCCAAAAAGTTGTTGCAATAGATAAACGTGCCCGGTGCCCGGCTTTAAACTTATGCCCGCAACAGTCTAAATTAACAAATGCATTTACCTTTTCACCAGGGGTTAACAAGTCTACTTGATCATGTCCATTTAAATGAGTTAAATTCATTACTCCATAAGAAACACGGGTAACGGCTCCATCTGGTGCCACATCTGATAGTTGTGCGAAGAGCATTGCCTTCGGTTTGTCACTTGTTAATTGTACTTCCAACCTCGGATAACCAACTATTTCCAACGGACTTTCTAAGACATCCCCTTCAAATACCATCGCCATACCATCATCCAATCGTTGGTCTGACGGACTTTCACCCGGTACTCCGGCACCCATCCATTCACCTGATAAAAGGCCGTGATTTAAAGGTGTTTTTAATAACACTCGCTCTTCTGTTTCATCTCTTTCTTCTAGCAATTTACCATGGGTCAATTGATAAGTTTTTGTTAGAACTTCATTTGATGGCCAGGAATCGAGCCCCACCCATTCTCCTTTACTTACTGGTTTAATGGAAGAAGGAGGCATACTTTCCTCAAGCCATACATTCACCATTGGTCCATCCATCGCATCGTTCTCTTTTCCTTTTAGCCAATGATCCCACCATTTAACAGCTTCTTGCAAAAAGCCCATTGCTGGTCCTGGAACTCCATCATGAGGGTAAACGTGTGCCCAAGGACCAATAATCCCCTTTCTAGGAACTGAAAGCCCTTTCATTAAACTTAATACGGTATTCGTATAAGAATCTTCCCAACCATCGATGGCTAGAACTGGCACTTCAATGTCATCGTAATTTTCACAAACTGAACCATGCTTCCAATAAGCATCTCTCGTTTGGTGCTCCATCCATTGCGCCATCCATAAAGGCATTTCCTCTAATCTTTCCAGCCATTTTTCACGCCAGCTATCCCCAACAATATGAGGGTCAAGTGGACGCAACTGATAGGCTAGCATAATGGCCCCCCACCAGAAATTATCATTTAAGAGGCAGCCGCCTTTATAGTGGATATCATTGTTATACCGGTCATCGGTAAACCCGAGCGTAATAATTGCTTTTAAATTTTCAGGTCTTCTGGCTGCAACTTGAAGGGAATTAAAGCCCCCCCATGATTTACCCATCATACCGATATTTCCATCACACCAATTTTGCTTTGAGATCCAATCAATAACTTCCAGAGCATCATCTTGTTCTTGCTTTAAGTATTCATCCCTTAGCAGACCATCTGATTCTCCCGAGCCTCTCATATCCACTCTGACAACTGCATAACCGTGCCCGGCAAAATAACCATGCATCGGTTCATCTCTTGCCCTTGTACCGTCTGTTTTTCTGTAAGGAATGTACTCTAAAATTGCAGGTACTTTTTGACCTTCCCTAACTTCAGGCAACCAGATACGACTTGAAAGTCTAGTTCCATCTTTTAAAACAATCCAAGTGTTTTCAATGGGTTGAAACGCATAAGGAAAATTGGTGACAATTTCTTTTTCTTTATATTCTGTTGACATTTTTCATCCTCCTCTTAGTCATTTTTCATCCGCCGTACAGTAGTCATTATCATTATTTTTCAACTCACTTTAAGCGCTTTCTATAAATTTTTAATCGAAATTATAAAACAATCATAGTAATTTTATAATCATGATTACTTGTAAACCAGTATATCACCCGAAGATATGCTGAACAACTTAAAATTTTCTGAATTTTATGATTAAATTTTACTTTACATAAAAAGAATAGAAAGGGCATGTTTTGAAGAAAGTTATCAAAACATGCCCTTATACTACTATTAAATTGGATTATTCTTTAAAAAAACGCTAATCATTTTTTCTTCCTTAATAAACTAACGCACCCGTTAGTTCATTAAGAAAAGCGATTTTGAATAAATAATCGCTAACCTGAAAAATGATTATTTTGGTTATTGCTCTCATAAATTCTTGAACTACCTCCCCAAGGGTGGTATCCGTCACCTATATAAGTGAATCCATATTTTTCATAGTAGCCAATGTGGTCAGTACAAAGGAAAACTTTATTGAATCCTGCTTTTTCGGCATCAGCTTTTGCACGTATAAGTAGCTCTTTGCCTAAAGACCTACCACGATAACTATTTTCAATATAAAGGGCACATATCCAAGGCCATAAATCCATACGACTAATAAAATCATTGCTAATAAGGCCTGCGCAGCCAATAATTCCACCAGATTCCTCCATTAAATACCAAATAGGAAACGGATTATCCGTTGTTATGCTGTGTGTAATACAGTCCTCATATACTTTCATACTGTTTTCATTTGCCCATTTGCACTGAAAATATTTTATTGCTTTTTCTTTATACTCTGGATGTTCTTTAACGCTAATAATTTGCATATGACTTTCCCTTCGGCTCGATCCTTACTAGGAATCGAGCTACACCCATTCATTAAATTATTTTTTCTTCATCCCATATACGTTCCAAGATCACTTCATTATTAATACAGTTTATTTGAAAAACATCAGGATTACTAAGATTTTTCCAACACTCAAAATCAAAGTCACTATTATAATTCTTTAAAAGTAAGGATATTATATTTCCGTGACTGACGATTACTGTGTTTTCAGTCCCACTTTTAAGGACTTCTTCTACAACATTTACGATTCGATTCTTCGCTTCTTGACTTGACTCTCCTCCTTCAAATTTTAATTCCATATCATTAAATGTTGCTTTTAGTTTTTCATACCAATCAGGTAAGTCCGTTGTGCTTAGTGTTCGTTCTGAGAGGCGTTCATCAATCTCTATTTTAATATTTGTTTTCTCACTTAATGGTTCTACTGATTGAATAGCACGCAAATAGGGACTTGATATTATTCGGTCAATTTTTACATTACTGAAGAAATCAACTAAATATTTCGCTTGTTTCGAACCTTTTTCTGTTAATTGAGATTCCGAAGGTTGCCCCTGTGCTTCGCAATGTCTTACAATGTAAATCTTCTTTTGCATACAGATCCTCCACTGAATCCAAAAATACCCACGAAACCTAATATATTAATTATAGTAGACAATTTAATTCTTCCTTTCGTTAGAGGTTCTGGTATTTATCTACGGTGTTGTGTAGAAGAAAACGAGTGCAATAAAAATTAAAATCGTAAAAAATGCAAACAAGTTCCCAACTATACCGGCAATTTTCAACGTGCCTTTTTCACCTATAAAAGCTAATATAAAGCCAATTATAGGGGCAATCATCATAATTATAGCTAGGGTAAAGCCAAAATGTATACTGCTGTTATAGCTATTTGTAGCTATATAGTGACCTATGATTAAAGTCAGGATAAACGAAAGAATGGTGGCAACAAAGCAGGAAATTGAAATTATACTGAGCTTCTTTTTCACGGTTTTACCTCCTCGTCTTTTCAATTTCCTTTGTTTACGAGAGCAGCTAAAAGATCAACAAGATCACCAAAGTATGTATATACCTGGTAAGCAATAACCCAAAGGCTTATTGCACAAACAACTAAAGCACCAACCTTTATTTGCTCCAGTAATTCGGGTTCAATATTTAATTTCTTCAGCTTCAACAAAACCATCTCCTCTTTTCCTATATTTATTTATTTTAACAAAAATTACTAATTGGAAAAGAGATTGTGGTAACTGGGAGCCTGTGGTACGACCGGAAGCTCAACAGGAATGCATCTTCATTTTGAAATTAGAACGAACGATAAACCAATCGATCCTACCCTACTTAAGAGGAAAAGGAGCTTAAACAATGAAACAAATCCTACTTATATCAGTTGCTGCCTTATTATTTGTGACTTCCATATCTACGACCTTCATATTCTATAATCTTTACGATAAAGAAAAGGAACATAGAAAGGATTGGAAGCAAAAAATGATTAAAAAGCCCGACCATTTGGAACGAATGGTCGGGCTTTACTATAGAACTTTTTGTCAATTGTTGTTTCTTTGAACAAACGTTAAAAAAGGCAATAAAATTAATTTTAAAAAAATCTAATTTTCTGTTGATGATCAGATAAAATATCTTGAACATCACTTCGGATGAACGTTAAAAAAGGTGTTGGAGGTGTTGGAAATGAATCGTAGTTGCGTTCTTTTCTCCATGCTTCGATTGATTCTATAACAAGTTCTATAAATATTTTATAATTTATTAAGTCAAAATCTTTGATAAACATGATAAATTGATACGTTTTCGTTTAATCCTCATCACTTTTAATCGGAACTTTATTGTACGGATAATCAGAAAAATTCGAAACGAAGTCAAAACCTATTCCGTCATGGCCTACCCAAAGATAATATCTATCTTTTGATGTCGTTTTTGTATAATCCAAAATAAATCTCGCTAAACCAATGTCACTCGTAAAATCCATATCTATTGTTTTCTCAGTAGAAAACAAAATACTATCATTGTTAAAAGCGTCCAAATCGGCTTTAGGAAAATAATTAACTAGCTCTTCAATATTATTTATTTCTACTAAATGATGATAATTTCTAGGCGCAACTTTCGATGTTTTTGCTCCTTTCGATATATTAATTTCCTTCGAACCACTAATTCCATGCAAATAAATCGGATACTTATTTAATTTTTTAAAAAGCTTTGGCTATAACTCGTAGTTAAATCCTCTTCAACTGAATCAATAAAAAAATAAAAATTAATCATCCCTCTCTTCCCAGATTTAAAAATATATGAAAAACCGTCTCCAACTAAAAAATCATTTAATGATATTTCCATTACCATACCACCTTATAATTTGCTGATGTTTTTATATAGACATTAGTTGGTATAAATTCAGCTATAATGTAATGCTCCCCTGATTTATAATGATAATGCCAAATTCCTTTTCCATACTACACTCTACTTTTCTCTAAATTATACCAGTTCTTATGCAACTATCCTGCACCTTTAGTGCCATAAGAAAAAGGCTGCCTCAGCAACCTCCCTTATAGAAGTAAATCACCCGTTAGTTCCATATGACTTATTGTGATTTCTGATTCTGTTTATAAAAATTACATTAAAGGAGAAATTAAAAACGTTATGAAATATTAGCTTGTATCGACTTCCTTTCTATTTCTTTTCCGTATAACAGCAATCACCAACAATAACAGAGGAATAATCGTTTGCATCAAAATTCCCTCAAAAGGAAAGGAGATGACATCATTACGACCGGATTCCATTGAGCTAGGTAACGACCAAAAGCTGAATTCTACAATCAAGATCCCTATCGGCCATACAACAGGACGATAGTCGGAGAGATTCAGCCACTGCGCGGTACCTAAAGCAGCCGCATAATAAAACACGGAAATTTTGACAAACGCTCCTACTATCCATACAGCCATGACGACGGACTCCAAATGTTCAAAAAAGTCGGCCAAACTGATGTACCGAGATACATTCATCACGGGATAATTCTTTGTGGCTGTTGTTGACCCGAGTATAAAAAGAACCAGAAGATTCACCACAACTAACGTCATCATCACAGCAAACACTGTCATCATCCCAGATTTCATTCCTTTTTTCATATCGGTTAAAAAAGGGAGGAGAAAAATCATCAGAAAAAACTCGCTGAACCATCCACCCGGTATAATCGAACCCTTGATTGGAGGCATAATTCCATTCCCCAATATCGGGAATATATTTTTAAATTCTAAATCAAGGCCCAGTAGGACGATTAAAATGAGGATTGGAAAAATAAAAACAGGAACCAACAATTTGGGCAGCTCTCCCCAACACCTCTATCCCTCCGCGTACGATAAAGGCACAGAGGAGTACCATCGAAGCCATGATCACGCTAATCGGGGTTTTGACCAGAAAAGAGTCGACAATAAATTCTCCGTAACTTCTTAGGATTTGCCCTGTGATCGGGATATAAAAAAACAAGAATAAAAAACCGAGAATTTTCCCCGGAATCCGACCGATGATCTGTTCACTGAATTGGATAACCGTTTGTTTTGGATAAAGTTTGTGCAGTTTATAAGCAATATACACCGTCGCATACCCGATGAGAGACGCCAAAATGGGGGAAAGCCACAAATCATTTTTTGCATATTTGGCTGTGATGCTTGGGACACCGAGAATAGCCGTTGCCATAATCGTCGGATACATCATGAATGCCATCTGTAGAGATGAAATTCTTCCTTTCTCCATCATCTTTCTCCTTTCTGTGGTATGGAAAATTGAAATCACGCAACCTACTGATAGATTCACTTTTCCATAAACTCTCCAAATGGCTTAAAAAGAGTTTCAATCCGTGCAGTGGTCCTGTCATAAATTAAATATTGAACATGGACAGAACCAAACCTATAAGGAGCAGCAAAAAAAGCCATTCTTTTTTGGAATTTGTTTTATTTTCGGCCACTCATACAAAATGATTAGAGCTACAAAATTTGTTGTACAAAAAAAAAGCCCCCGGGGTATGTTTACGTATTATAGAATAACGCTGTATTGTTAAAATGACTTTAAATCCCAGTATCATACATTAAAGCAACCTCAGTTTTTGTTTTTACTTAGCATGAACGAGAAGGATCAAAATTATCCTAATAACAACAAAATATTACTGTAAGATTTAACTAAAAGTAATGTCACAGTTCGAATACATACGCTTCTTGAACTCCCTCAGTTTAATCCGATTTTCTCACAAATACTCGCTTATTCGCAGGATTTCATCACCCTTGAATTTAAGTTCATGGTTAAACGGAGTGATTTCAGGACATGGAGATTTCGTGAAGGCACAGGGAAATAAAGGAGTTGTACAACACTCCACATTTTACCATATAATGTACATTCTCCACGCCGCCCCTGGAGGGTTTACCGTTACTACCTCAATTCCTTGTTTAAACAGCCATTTTGAAAGATTAATCCAGTAATGGCCTGTAGGTTCCATTCCCACGATGGCTACCTCTAGTTTTTTTAATCTTTGAAGCTTATCCATCCATTTTAATAAACTAGCAAACCCATCTTCATTATTTTCAAATGTAAGTGGATCTCCGACTACAATTCCACGGAAATTCACTGCTCTAGCCACATGTAATTGTTGGGCAATATCCACTCCAACAACAAGGTGTTTATCGGAAATTCTTTCTATTAGTTGATTTTGTTTATCTTGCATTTTAAACTTCATATTAGGGTTCCTCCTAAGGATTTGAGTTAGAGTGGTGTCTTATTCATATCTTACTGAGGAGCCCTATTTTTTTCAAAGCTCAAAAATAACGAACTACAGGAATGCTAACCTGCCCCGTTAGT
>NZ_JAGGQN010000054.1:0-28224 GCF_018613275.1 Bacillus sp. ISL-4 | reverse complement strand
ATAATGCCTGTATTGAATCCTTTCATGCCCTATTAAAGAAGGAAGAAGTCAACCACGTACAATATCTAGACTATCAAACAGCTAAATTAGCGATGTTCCAATTTATTGAAGGTTGGTATAACCGAAAAAGAATTCACAGCAGCTTGGGTTATCAAACCCCACAAGCCATTGAAGATCGAATTAGGAATACAGCTTAAGATTTAACTTTTTAGTGTCCAAAATATTGACTCAAATCCAATGTCTAATATGTATTCTCCTTTTTGTTCAATTAAAGCGCCCGATTGTTGTATAAGGGATGGCACCATGCAGATATACAACGTTAAGTACAAAATGTTACCAAATACGATTTTGGGAACGCATAAAATTGAATTTTATATAGATTACAGTGAACCGTGCAATAAGAAATTGTTGTCACTTATTTATTCATATTCAACAATTTCAGTTTGTACAAATGAAGGAAGTAATGCACCCTTTCGTTTAAGTACACTCCTTTACAAGCTAAGCTTTCAAAGTGGATGGTAACTACTGACCTATTTTTAATAGGTTATTTCTTACGTAACCAGGTAAAATAAATTAAAGATTTTAAAATGATAAAAAATAAATAACCTATAAATTATTATAAAAATCTTTAAAAACACATATTCCCTTATAACGAATTAAATTAAAATTAAGCCGTAATATAAATCTTGTTTATTTAGCTGACTTACAAGCTGCTTTACCACGTTTAATAAAGCACTTGTTAGGAAGAAAAGGAGAAGAATGAATGGGAAAACTAGTTGGAAAAGTTGCCGTTATTACAGGAGCAGGTGGCGGATTAGGTAAGTATATTGCACTTCGCTTCGCGGAAGAAGGGGCAAAACTTTCTTTATGCGATATCAATCCAGAAGGGCTTCAAGAAACAGCCGAATTATGCAAAAGTAAAGGCGCTGTTGTATTTGCAAACGCTTTTGATGCTTCCGATTTTGACCAGTCAGAAAAATTTATTTCTGCTACGGTGGAACATTATCAAACAGTAGATATTTTAGTGAATTTGGCTATCGCTATTAAGACGCCTCATTCATTCTTAGAGCATACGAGAGAAACACTTGATATAAGCTATCAAACTGGACTCGTTTCAACATGGAACTTTATGAAGTTGTGTTATCCATATCTTAAAGAAAATGGCGGTAAAGTAATTAATTTTGGATCGGGATCTGGGGATCAAGGTCAGGAGGGATATGCAGCTTATGCAGCTATTAAGGAAGCAATCCGTGGTCTCTCTAGGGTAGCTGCCCGTGAATGGGGTCCTGATAATATCAATGTAAATGTGGTAAATCCAGGAGCCATCACAGATGTTATCCAAGCGTATCTCGATCAACTACCGGAAGAGCAACGTGATCCAATATATTTAGGTTTCGAGCAAACTGCTATCAGAAGATTTGGAACGCCGTATGAGGATATCGCACCAGCAGTATTGTTCCTAGCAAGTGAAGATTCTAGACACATAACTGGGCAAACAATAAATGTAGATGGTGGCGTCAACATTCATGCATAGATAATGAAATAGAGTGAAAGGCTTCCTATTATTCAGGTAGATAATCCAATATTTCAACCCGTTTTATGAAGAGGTCAATCCATTTGAAACGATTAAATCACTAAAGAAGTGAACAAGCTTTTCTAATGGATGTCTTTGCTGAGTAACATAAAATGATTCAATAAAAACCGCTAATTCCTAATAAATTAGCGGCTTTTTACTTAAATGCACGATTGAGTAAGAGCGAGAACTAATAAATGAATGAGTGGATTTTCCGGTATTGATTTGGTGTTAATCCAGTATATTTTTTAAATATGCTTGAAAAGTAACTTTGATTATTGAAGTGAAGGAGCATACAAATGTCCGTCACAGAATGTTCAGATTGGATAAGTAATTTCTGAGCTTCTTTTATTTTTTCATCTTGAATATATTTTCCAAGCGGTTTGTTGGTTTCTTTTTTAAAAAGCTGTGACAAATATACGGGATTTAAATGAACCATGTCTGCTAAATCCTTTATAGAAATTTGTTCGAAAATATGATTGAATATATAGTTTTTACAAAATTTAACTACTTTAGAATGATTATTTCCTCTGTTTTCATTCATACGATCAACTATTGAATATAAGAAGTTATCTCCAATCGAGTAGACTTTTTGTAGTTCGGAAGTTTCTTCTACTTTTTGAATGCTAACATTACTCATCGTATAAGCAATTTCAGGATAAAGCCCACCGTCAATTGCTGCTCTTGTTGCAAGTGCAATCGAGATAATTGTTTGATTTTTAATGTTACGAAGGTGACTTTTTTTCGAAAGCAGACCCACACCTTCAATTTTGATTGTATCAAAATGTTGCAGTAGCTTTTCCTTATCCCCTTCTTTTACATATTGCCAGATTTTCTGTTCGACTCGATAATCCATATGAAAAGAAGCCTCAAGACGACGGTGGCGTACTAATTGTTCAATATGGGTTGATTTAATTTCATCAGAATACATTAATTGAGATCGGACTAACTCTTCTTCAAGCGGTTCTTGGCATATTAAATAATGTGTCAGGAAGCAAAGAGACAAAATTTGTTTTTGGTTTAGCCATTCTAATTGACTGTAATAAAGAAGCAACTCTTGCTGATAAGTAGAAGATATTTGATAGTCATGCATAATACCATTTACTATGTCCTCAGTAATCTCGTAGGAAGAAAAAGGCCCAATTATTATCGTTTCGATTGAAGACGAATGAAATACAACGAACGTTTCCAGATAGTTTGTTGTTCTGATTAAGGGGAAATTTTGCTGATCTTCAGGTTGAATGAGCCGGTTTATAAATTCTTCTATTGAGTGGAAAAGAGGATGTTTCAGATGGTCTCCATTTCTAAAAATATGATTCGTTTTATTGTTTAAAATAAAAATTGGAACATTATATGCATCACATATTATTTTAGAGATGAATTCTAAGTTTGGTTTCAATATTGGCACCTCCTTATTTTTGGAAAATAAAGTGATTTTATATATTATGCTGTAAAAATATATATTTAATAAGCAAAAGATTAATCTGACATACGATGATGAGTATGCCCCCTTCAATTGCATTTGCAAATAGGGACATTTGTAGTAAAAAAAGAGAATAGATAGAGCAAATGTCTTTAAGCTCTTCTATCCTCTAAAACTTTATAATTAAAATGGTTCTAGCTTATATTTTAACTTTTAATAAAATAGTTGGGTAAAGAGCTTTCTTTATTTAAAGCTTAGTTATTTATTTTAGAATAAGATTTGACCACCAGCACAATTAATCGTTGAACCGGTTAATAACTTACCGTTGTTCATAGCAAAAATCATTGCATCTGCGACTTCTTCGGCTGTTGCTGAAATATTTGGAGGTGTTGATAAATGAAGGTGCTGATGCAATTTTTGTAAAAGCAGATGTATCAAATGAAGAAGACGTAAAAGTATATGTTGAAAAAGCTGTTGAAAAATTCGGCACAATTAATTACTTCTTGAATAATGCTGGAATTATGGTGCCATTCCGTTTAGTACATGAATATGATTCAAATGAATATGACCGTATCATGAACATTAATGTTAAAGGTGCGTTTTTCGGTGTGAAATATGTGATTCCTGTGATGCTAGAAAATGGGGGTGGCACAATTATTAATACAGTTTCATCAAATTCGTTCAAACCAACTGCCTATAACGGTTTATACTCAGTTACAAAACATGCTGTGAATGGTTTAACGAAATCAATTGGTCAGGATTATCAATCTAAAAACATTTATGCTGTAGGTGTTGCACCAAACAATATGCAAACGAATATTGCTGCGAGTGCTGCTGTCACATTAACTGAAGAAATTGGAATGGCAATTCTACGCACATATCGGCTGTTTTTTGCCCATCTATTTCGTTAAAGTCTACAATGACTAATTTATATTGCTCTTTCGCTAATTTTAAAGCTGTGGCACGACCTAAACCTGTTGCTGCACCTGTAATTACTACTACATTACTCATTTTTGTTCCTCCTCAACTTATACATTACTAGAATGTATATCTAACTAGAATTATAGTGATAATAGTAAAATAAAGAACAACATCATAATCTTTAATGTATGTTATCCAACGTTTTTTGTGATATTGTTGGATTAAAAAGAGGTTTCACATGCAAAAACAAGACTTACGAGTAATCAAAACTAAAAAAAATTTATTTAATAAATTACTACAACTTCTTCAAACATATGATTTCAACGATATCACCGTCACAAAACTATGTGAGCATAGTGAAATAAATCGTTCAACATTTTATACACACTATTCGAATATCGATGATTTATTTGAAACACATATGATCGAAATTATGAATAAACTTAATGAAGAATACAAAATGGCCTACAATCGAATTTATTTACTTGAGAAGGCCGGTTTAACGAATGTCTTCCAACATATATTAGATAACAGAGATTTCTATGACATTCTTTTTTCTGAGAAGATTCCAACAAAATTTACTTTATTATTCATCCAACACTATATGCAATTGCCTAAAGAAATCATTTCTAAAACTGTCCGAAGTGAAATCGATTATGAGCTTTATTATACATTTTGTGCCAGTGCAACAATTGGTATAATTAATCATTGGCGTAAGACTGGCTATGCTAAATCAGCCTTAGAAATGAGTACACAAACAATGACATTTTTCTCTAATGAACTATAATTAATGGATTAATTACAATTAGTAAACTAATAAACCGACATAGAAATGTTACTTGGTCTCAATCCAGCTATCCTATAAAGGCACGAATATTGTTAAATCAATGTCCGTGCTTTTTTATGAGGAATATTTTTGCAAATCATTTTATACAGGTGGTTGAAACGGTTGATGAGGAATCGACTTTTTTACTTCTTTTTATAGAACTAAGACTTAACGATATTGGTTCCCCTTTCCTTAATAACCATTTACAAATCCCCCAATAAGTTATCTACAGAAAAATTCTCAAAAGAATCATGTTTCCTTCTTTAAGTGGGTTGCACCGATAGTTGCATAAAGAGAAAGCTTCCTTAAAGACAGCTCCGATCTTCAGCTAACGCACTCGTTAGTTCACAAAGAACCATTCTTATTAGGTTCACTATTGCAGATTTATTTTATCTTTTCTTGAACTTCACTCCCGTATTTCTCTCCTACTAAACAGCTAATTGAATCAAACTCATATTCCTCACGGATAGTTGCTTCTTTAGTTGCACTTCCATTTTCCAAAGCTTGCAGAGAATTTCGGTCATCATACTGAGGGACGAATAAAACCTCTCCTGAGAAACAAGCAACTTCCTCGCACCACGTCTCCATTTATCATAATTCCTACAACTGGACCTTTTTGACCGGAATACAAATATATGAGAATGATTGTCCTTATAAATAATGAACACAGTAAGGTAGTTTAAAACTTGTTACAAAATTTCATTCTCCCCCCTCTTTGTTGTTGCCCGTTGAGTAGAAATAAAATTTAATACATGTCGTTTTCCAGGTGCTGCCTGAATAGCTCCTTTTACGGAAGCAGTGAGTGCTCCACTTGCATTTGCAAAAGTAAGTAATCGTTGATGATTTTCACTCACTCTTTCACATAGATTTTCATTAGATACTTCAAGTGACACTAGTTCGGATAAGAAACCTCCGATAAATGCATCACCTGACCCTGTTGTATCCGAAACAATTACTTTAAATCCTTTGTCTTCATATTCCTCTCCATTTTTCAAATAAATATTTGCGCCATCACTTCCTTTTGTATATACGACTACTTTCACGTTACCGACAAAAAGGGATTTAATAGCTTCTTTTTCCTTATTAATATTTGTTATAAAATATAATTCTTCATCGGATACTTTTACAATATCAGCTAGAGGCAAGAAGTTTAGTATGGTACTCCGACAACTTTCTTCATCAGGCCATAAAGGAAGCCTGACATTAGGGTCAAAACTTACAATTCCACCTATTTTAGTAAATCTGTCTATCACTTTTATATGAGTTTGTTTCATTGGACTTTCAACTAAATCCACTGAGCAAAAGTGAAGCAGATCTCCTTGATTAAACCACTCTGACTTCACCTCATCTGGTGAAAGTAATAAATCAGCTGTATTCTTTCGATAAAAATTAAAACTTCTTTCTCCGAAATTATCTACAGATACAAATGCTAATCCAGTTTCTCCTTCATCGCTTCGAATAATATAGGAAGTGTCTACATTATTTCCTCGAAGCACGTCCATTAAATAATCACCAAAATTATCATTAGCTATCTTGGTTAGCATGACTGAATTCCCACCATATTTTGCAATTGCAATCGCAACGTTCATAGGAGCTCCACCGGCCACTCGTTCAAAACCAGTAACCTCTTTTAAAGATTTTTCTTTTTGAATAGGAATAAAATCAATTAATGTCTCACCAATACAAAAAACCTTTTTCAATGTATTCACCCCTAAACAAGGAACAAGTGTAGACACTTGTTCCTTGTTATTTTATTTCCAGATATCTTTTAGGTTCCAATAAGTCATTTCCTTGACTTGTACATCACCCTTCTCAGTAAATAACTCAATACCTAGTCTATCTTCATTCGGATAGATACGACTTGTCATGGTCGTTTGTCCATCATTCGCAAAGATTTCAATGGAAGATCGATCAATAAATACACGTAGGGAAAGCTCTTTATTTGTCTCAAGTATTGTGTTTCTAACACCATCTTCCACTTTTCCTGACTTGGAGCAATCAAGTGTTAGCTGTTGTTTATCTAAGTGATACGCTAATACTGTTTCTTCTTGGTTAACTCCACGAATCTTTAGACCTACAGATTGAGCATTACAATTAGTTAAGTCAAACACAGCTTTCACTTCAAGTAAATCCTCTTTCGTTTCTATCAAATAGCTTTCAGAAATGGATTGATTTGTACACTCATTGTGTTCAGATTCTCGTAATAAGATTAATTCCTCAACAGGATTCATTAAAATCTTGTTATGATCCCCTAGCGTTATTTCGCGTGGTAATGTTAAGGCACCACACCATCCATCTGCTTTTGTTGGCATGTTGGACTCCCACATATCCATCCAACCAATCGCAATTCGACGGCCTTTATCATCTAATAGTGTTTGAACTGCATAAAAGTCATGTCCATTATCTAGTTCAGTAAATGATCCATGAACAAACTCGTTTGTTTCGTAATTATAATCTCCAACCAAATAACCAGTTTGGAATAGATTATTATATAAATCTCCATTTGATTTAATACCTTGAGGAGAGATCATTAGAATATATTTTCCATCTAATTCAAAGAAGTCCGGACACTCCCACATATATCCAAGCGAGCCATCACTTTGTGCAAGAACACCAATGTATTCCCACTTCAATAGATCAGAAGAACGGTATAAAATAACTCTTCCAACATTCTCCTTCGTAGAATTCCCTAAAACCATGTACCAGGCATCATTGTGTTTCCACACCTTTGGATCACGGAAGTGATGTGCACTATCTACTGGTGGTTTAGCAATAACCGGATTTTCTCCAACTTTCTCAAATGTAATGCCATCCGTACTGACCGCAATATTTTGATTTTGATAGAAGAGATCTTTTTCCTTGTCTGTATAGTGATGTCCTGTATAGATTAGGGTTAGTTCACCATTATTATCAACGGCACTTCCTGAGAAACATCCATCTGTATCACAAGCATCTCCAGGAGCTAAAGCAACAGGAAAATGCTCCCAATGAATGAGATCTTTACTTTTTACATGGCCCCAATGCATAGGCCCCCAATTTGCATCATAAGGATGGCATTGATAAAATGCATGATATTCCCCTTTATACTGCGCGAAACCGTTCGGGTCATTAACCCAGTTAGCTGGAGCCATGATATGGTAACCTAATCGATAACGATTATTTATTTTTTTCTTTGCATTCTTCAGTGCCTCTTCAGCCTGTTTAATTCTATTAATTGTTAACATCCTAACATCCTCCTATATTATCTTTCGTAACCTTTCCACATTGCTATTTAAGCCTTTTCTTTTTTTAGAACCTTTTAAAGTAAAGATTGAAATAATGGTAAAACAAAAAACCATGATTCCCATGATGAGATAGGTATTACGAAATCCTACACTGTCATATAATCCACCTGCAAGTGGTGAAAGAATAGATGCACCTACCTGAGATGCAAATTGGAAACCAACTAGATAAAGCACAGAAGATAGACGGGTATCGAAATTCGCTGCTAAATATTTAAAAATAGCAATTAGCATAATAGGCAATTCTAGAGCATGAATTAATTTCATCGAAGAAATTCCGATTGGCCCAACAACAATTCCAGAACCGATGATTCGGAAGGCCATTAAAAACCCTGCTAGAATTAAACTATTCTTTACACCAAACTTATTTACGATAAACGGAGCAAGAAACATCATTCCAGCCTCTAAAAATACTTGGAACGAGTTTAGATATCCGAATACTTGATTGCCTAACGATTCAGTCGGAAATAAAGATGCGTAATAAAGAGGGAATTGCTGATCATAAACACTGTATACGCATGTCACCCCAATAATGTACATCATGAAAAACCAGAAATCTTTTAATAAAAAAAGTTGTCCAACGTCTTTTAATTTAATAGAATCAGCTTTATTCAACTCTTGATCCGTCATTTCTATTTTCACAGACATAATAATGGCCACTAATATGATTGCTGAAACAGATGCAACCCAGAAATTGATATTTGGATTAATATTAAACAGCTGTCCTGCAAAAAATGTAGCTGCCGCCCACCCTAGAGAGCCCCACATTCTCGATTTTCCATACTCGAAATCATATTTACGGCTAATCTTCTCAATATATGATTCAATTGCTCCAATACCAGCTAGAAAAGCAACTGCTAAATAGATTCCTCCAACAATCGCGCCCCAAAAGACATTGTATTTTAATAATGGTCCATAGATGTAAATATAAAATGGTCCTACAAATACGAGTAGCAAACTAATGAAAGATAATATTTTTTTCTTTAAACCTATTTTGTCAGATATATAACCATATAGTGGCTGCATACATAAGGCGAAGATAGCGTTTACAGAAAAGATAATACCTGTAGCTGACCCACTTAAATTTATTTCTTGTCCTAACCAAATGGAAAATAAAGAGTAACTAGAAGACCAAGTAAAAAAGAAAAAGAAAAAATACGCACTTAACATCCAATACAGATTTTTGGAAATTTTCAATTTAATTGCTCCTTTTACTGGACATGTGAAAAGAAATGAATAACTGGTTAACAATATGAAAAAGAAGAATTAGATATGTGAATTTAAGTCCATACATGGTTGTTAATGATGATACACTCTCTATTTAATGCCTGTCCCTGAACCCCCAATCCCCTCTAAAATATAACGTTGAGCCACAATATAAATAATAATCAATGGAACGGTGGATATCGTCAGTACAGCCATGACTTGGTTAGTATAAACCGGATCTGTACTATTAATTGCTGTAATCGCTACTTGGATCGGAAATTTCGACTTGTCTGTCAAGACCATCAGAGGCCAGATATAGTCATTCCAACTTCCGATAAAAGCCAATGTTCCAACAGTGGCAACGGCTGGTTTAGACATCGGTAGCATGATCCGCCAGAAAACTTGCCATGTATTTGCCCCATCCAATTTTGCGGATTCAATAATCTCTGTTGGAATAGCCATAAAAAAGTTCCTGAACAAATAGATATTGAATGCCCCTGCCAACGCAGGCAAAATAACCGCAAGACGTGTATCCACTAATCCAATGCTATGAATAATGGTAAATTGAGAGATTAAGATAGTTTCAAATGGCACGATCAAAATAGCCAATAAAAGACCAAACAGCACTTTTTTTCCACTAAAATTAAGTTTAGCAAATGCATAGCCCGCCATCCCATTGATAATTATGGAACCAACTGCTACACACAAACCATAAAACAAACTGTTGCCGATATAACCTAGTAAATGAAATCGTAACAGAACTTGCTTGTAGGATACAAACCAGTCTGATGGATGAAATGATGGCAGGAAAGCCTTAATGTTGCTCATATCGTTATAAATTTCCGCTTCTGGCTTCATCGAGGATGCGACCATCCAAAACAGTGGAAAAATAAATAGCACTGCGAGCAAAACCAGGCAAATGTATTCTAAAATCGTTAGAGGCCCGAATTTCCGTCTCATTAGTCTTCATCCTCCTTCACCAGTTTACGTTGTGTAATCGTAACCAGTCCGATAATCGTCCCAAACAAGAGAGCAATTGAGCTGGCATAACCAACCATACGGTCCGTAAAACCAGTTTGATAAATATAATAGACAACCGTCATGGTGGAATTCACTGGTCCACCTTGCGTCATAACCATTGGTTGAACCAACAGCTTGAATGCGCCAATTAATGTGGTAATAAATATAAAAATTGAAGTTGGTTTCAACAAAGGTAACGTAATGTATATAAAACTTTGCCATTTATTCATTCCGTCTAACTGTGCCGCCTCATAAACATCACCAGGGATATTCTGCAGTCCTGCTAAGAAAATCAGCATCTGAAAGCCAGCTCCTTGCCAAGCTGAAACCACAACAATTGTAAATATCGCCTGCTTAGGACTTGTCAAAAACGGTTGCGCTGAAATGCCGAAGTATGTGAGTACGTTGTTAATAATCCCTTCATTTGGATTCAACAAATACAACCATAGAACAGAGATGACGACAAGTGACATGACAACTGGACTAAAGTAAGCTATTTTAAAAAACGTGTTTGCTTTACGTTGTTTATTTAACAGGAGGGCCAGCCCAAGGGCTGCCCCTATCTGTAACGGAATCACCCAAACGACAAATACCAGTGTGTTCACCAAGCTTTTCAGAAAAATTGGGTCCTGAAATAGATTGATGAAATTGTCCAATCCGACAAATGTACGCATATCTGGTGTCAATAAATAGTAATCCGTAAACGAATAATAGACGGACATAATAGACGGAATAACAAGGAACATCGATAAAAGTAACAACGCCGGTCCCAAAAACGTATATGCAACTACATTTTCTTTCCACCGAATTTTATTCTGGGTTCTTCTTTCTGGTCTCAGAAATGTATAGACATTCCTATTTTCTTTCCATCCAATTTTACTCATAGTTCCTCCTTCTAATTGGCCTTATCGATAGCTGATTGCATTTCTTTCGCATGTGTATCCAATACTTTTTGGATATCTTTATTTTGATCATAGAAGCTGATGTCATCGATTGTTTGTTGGAAAGCACGCGTGACTTGCGGATAAGCCGGTGTAACGGGACGTGCGTGTCCTGTTTCTTTCAATTGTTTCAGGAAGACATTCATTTGATCTGAGAACTCTTTTGCCATCACTTTTTCAGAAGAGTATCGGACTGGCAGTGCTGCAATCGTACGGCTCAGTTCCACATTCGAATCTTTGTTTGTCATCCAGTCAACTAATTTTGCAGCCCATTCTTTATTTTCGGACGTTTGGGTCATCGCAAATTGCCAACTACCTGAAGGAGAAACTAGTTTCTTTGTCTTTGGTGATACTGGATATGGCATAACGCCATAATCTACCTTTTGGTAGTTTGTTTTCATATCAGTTACTGTCCATACTCCACTAAACTTCATTGAATATTTTTCCGTTTCAAACGCTTGTTTGACTGGCGTTCGTGTCGTATAACCTTCTTTCAACATTGTTTGAATAAAAGTCATCGCTTCAACAGTAGGTTTTTTATTGAAGACACCTTCTGCTTTCTTTCCATCTTTCGAGATGATATCCCCATCGGCTGACCAGACAAACGGGGTTAGCGCATACGTCAACATTTCGTCTTTCGACTGTAATTGCATATCAATAGCTGGTTTGTCGTATTTATCTTTCAACGTTTTACAAAGAGCAAGGAATTGGTCCCATGTCCATGGATTATCAACTGTTGGTAGCGTATTCAGATCTACGCCCGCCTCTTGTAACATTCTTTTATTGTAGTAAATCCCAACAGATGATTCACTAACACCAATTGCATACAACTTGTCTTTATAAGTTCCTTGTTGCTTAATACTTGGCAGCAAATCCTCTTGATCTTTTACATACTCATCCAATGGTGCAATGACACCAGATTTCGCGTAAGCAGCTGTATTGGGTCCGTCCAAAGTAATAACATCCGGCAACGTGCTGGTTGTAAGGGCTGCATTCACTTTGTCTTCATAACCACCGCCATTTCCGCTACGTGGAATAAATTCAATTTTAGCTTTGATATTGTCAGAAGAATACTTCTTATTGAAGGCTTCTACCCGTTTTTTATACACTTTTCCTTCTTCATTATCATCAGATATGTGTACCCACATCGTAATCGTTTTTTTACCATCACTAATTACGCTTTCGCTTTTGCTGCAGCCCACTGCAGCAACCATCAGTAATAAAGATATACTTACTAGTAGCCATTTCTTCATACCTTTCACTTCCCCCTCATATGTCTTTCGTCTTAAAAAAACTTATAAAAGCGCTTTCAACAGTAGTTTATGTCAACCGGTTACATATGTCAACCGATTGACATATATTTTTTGAAAAATCAGACATTATCTTTCGTGTAATTTGTCTCTAACTCTTGCACATATTAGTACTTTTCTCTAAAATAGGTGCGTGATCAGACTAATCTGAATTTATTTTATTATAGGGTTTTCCTAGTAGGTGACAGATTATGATATGCTATTAAACAGTTTATTAATGGATTTTTCATTTTTATAACCTTCGCTCTTTATACAATATTGATGCCAATGTTTAATAACTCTGTGAACCAACTGATCTCAGTTTCCAATCAATGGACAAAAACATGAAAACGTTATTCAAATGAGTATAAAAAAGTTGTATAGTAATGGATGTTTTTTAATAAGGTAGGAGGACATGAAATGAAGCCTAACATTCACGATGTAGCAAAAATAGCAGGTGTTTCATCAACAACAGTTTCCCGTGTATTAAATAACCGCGGTTACATAAGTGAAAAAACAAAAGAAAAAGTTTATAAAGCGATGGAAGAGATTAATTATTTTCCAAACGATTTAGCCCGTTCTTTATTTAATAAACGAACTAATTTAATAGGACTAATTATCCCAAATTCAAGTAACCCATTTTTCGGTGAACTTACCTTTCATATTGAAAGTATCTGTGCTTCATTAGGCTATAAATTGTTACTTTGTAACAGCTTAAACCGTATAGATAAAGAAGAAAAATATTTAGAAATGCTCATACGTAATCAGGTAGATGGAGTAGTCGTTGTGACATATAACCGAGGTATACTAAATTATGAGAAGCAGAATCTTTCTGTCGTGGCAATTGACCACTACTTATCGAAAAACATCCCTGTTGTTGGCTCTGACAATTATAGCGGAGGGAAAAAAGCTACAGAATTATTAATAATGAAAGGTTGTCATTATATTGTTCATATAAATGGACCAATTGAGCTGCAAACACCAGCAAACTTAAGAAGAAAAGCGTATGAGGATGTTATGAAAGAACAGAGTAGACTTCCAATTACATATGAAGTTTCACCTCGTCAAAGTCATCAAGAAGTAATCTCTAAGCTTTTTGATGAACATCCAGAAGTAGATGGAATCTTTGCAAGTGATGATTTAATCGCGGCATCTGTTATAGCTGAATCTAAAAAACGCGGAAAAGATATACCAACGCAATTAAAGGTTGTCGGTTATGATGGAACAGAAGCAGTTCAAGTTTTACTGCCAGAATTGACAACCATACAACAACCAATTGATTTAATTGCCAAGACAGCAATTGATATTTTATTAAAAGAAATAAAAGGTGAATTTAACGATTTTCCGTTGGAGACATATCTGCCTGTTAAACTTTTAGAAGGTGGAACGACTTAAGTTCACTAATAATTGGAATCAGAATGGAACGATGAGTAACCCGGTCGTCATTCGTTGCAAATCTTGAACCCTCTAAATGCTGTAGGGGTACCATGCGGACCGATCCACACCATCGATCAAGTAGTCAACCACCCCAATGTGAAGGCTAGGGAGATGATTCTGGAGAAATTATGTGCAATTTCTATGCAATCTTCATCAATAATTATTAATTGAGATGAAAGGTAGGGTTTATTATTTTTACTACACCTCCACGTGCGTGGACTGTAATTGACAACACAAGTGGTGTTGGTGATTTTTACAAAAAAACTAACGGAACCAGTATCACCTGATTCCATTAGCAATATTTCATTTAAGACGCCATTTTATCTGTGTTTTTTACTTGTAGGCTGATAATCTATCAAAATATTGAAGAAAATATTGGTCTCCCCCATTTGCGTACTTTTAATTAGCAAATTCATAACCTAATATAGATTACTATAATAACAAACATATAAAGCAAAAATTGGCGGGAATGAGTCCGGTTCAATACCGCCTTCACATTAGCCAATTAACTGCTTAGTATAAACTCTACCTTTTTGGGGGCACACCAGTTCAACGTCCTACTTCGCTTTTACCTTGAATGGGGAAACTTCTACTGTTCCCCCATTCCATCAAGATTCTTTGACCCAAAGTTATCGAGCAATGCACGCACTTCATCTGTTGACTCTGTGCTCATTAATTGATTTCTTAATTCACTTGCCCCTCGAAACCCTCGGACATATATCTTAAAAAAGCGATGAAGAGCCTTGAACGGACGTAGCTCTAATTTTGAATATTTATCATGGAGATCCAGATGCAACCTTAAGAGATCAAGCAATTCATTACTACTATGATCTTTCGGCTGCTTTTCAAAGGCAAATGGATTATTGAAGATACCACGCCCAATCATAATCCCATCAATACCGTATTGATGAGCGAGCTTTAAGCCAGTTTGACGGTCAGGGATATCCCCATTGATCGTCAAGAGTGTATCTGGTGCCACCTGGTCACGAAGTTTCTTAATCTCCGGAATTAGTTCCCAATGAGCATCTACTTTGCTCATTTCCTTTTTTGTACGCAGATGAATGGAAAGATTAACAATATCTTGTTTCAATATGTGTGTCAGCCAGTCGTGCCATTCGTCTACATCCGTGAAACCAAGCCTTGTCTTTACACTTACGGGCAATCCTCCTGCTTTTGCTGCTTGTATTAAATCTGCTGCAACTTCTGGACGACGAATAAGGCCACTTCCCTTCCCATTCTGTGTCACATTAGGTACAGGACAGCCCATATTGATATCCACACCCCGATAGCCTAGTTTCGCCATACCAATACTCATTTGCCGAAAGTATTCAGGCTTATCCCCCCATATATGGGCTACAATCGGTTGTTCATCCTCTGTAAAAGTCAAACGCCCACGCACACTATGGATGCCCTCTGGGTGACAATAACTCTCCGTGTTTGTAAACTCTGTAAAAAACACATCAGGTCTGCCTGCTTCACTCACTACATGGCGAAAAACTACATCCGTCACATCTTCCATTGGTGCCAGTATAAAAAAAGGTCGTGGTAAATCACGCCAAAAATTATCTTTCATATTCAAATTCCAATCCTTTCATTATGGGATACCAGGCCAACCCCTTATCCCAAAATTAAAAAGCAGAATGTCCCTGCTTCCTTTACACTTATACCATGCTTAAGCACTTTTTATCAAACTGCGGAAATGTTTTTTTTCACGAAATCGGGGTTTGTATCGGAAATGTTTATTTTAACTTCTAAATCTCATAACAACCAAAATATCTTCTGCTGAAATCCACCCCATCAACCAGCATACCACTGTTCGAGTTAAAATAAAGTTTTGCTAAAAAAGACTGAAAAGAAAATTGGAAGAACAATGGATTGACAAGGGGTTAACAGGAAAAATCCCCCAAAATCGCAAAAGTATTTTTTGAAAAGGATAAGTGCCATTACAACAAGTGCAACAGTAATAAATGAGATGATAAATAAACGACTTGCGATTTCCATTTTACTTCTCCAAGTTATGACTATTGAGGTTAATTTACTAAAACCTAAATTTCTTTATATAGAGTTAAAAATGTTCGTAATGGTTTTAACAATACGCAAGTACATAATTTCTAGTAGACAAAGCCAACATATAGGGAATGAAATGAAGAAATCGAAATCGTCGAGGAGGGAATAATTTGAAGGCATCTGATTTGTTTATAAGATGTTTGGAGAATGAAGGGGTTCAGTATATTTTTGGGATACCTGGTGAGGAAAATACGGATCTTATTGATTCTCTAATAAGCTCTGATATTAAATTTATCTTGGTTCATCATGAACAAGCTGCAGCTTTTATGGCAGACATCTATGGCCGGCTAACTGGAAAGCCTGGCGTCTGCTTGGGTACATTGGGACCGGGTGCAACAAATTTATTGACAGGGATAGGAAGTGCTTATCTGGATTATTCCCCTGTTGTCGCGATTACAGGTCAGGCGGGCCTTGATCGAATTCATAAGGAGTCGCATCAATATGTGGACATTATTGGGGTTTTTAAGGAAGTAACGAAATGGAATCAACAAATTAAGGTGCCGCATACGATTCCGGAAATCATCCGTAAAGCATTTAAAACTGCAGTCATAGAAAAGCCGGGAGCTGTTCATATCGAACTCCCCGAAGATGTGGCGATGATGGATACAGAAGGTGAACCTCTTCCGGTTACACCAATGCCTAGATCCCGCCCTGCAGAGGAAGAAATCAAAAAAGCCGTCGAATTAATAAATCGCGCAAAAAAGCCTATTATTCTAGCTGGTAATGGCGTAGTCCGCGATGGAGCAGCTGAGTCCTTACGGAAATTTGCAGAAGAGAAGCAAATTCCCGTTGTGAATTCGTTCATGGCCAAAGGAGTTTTACCTTCCAACCATCCATTGACCCTTTTTACAGTAGGGATGCAAGCAAGGGATTATGTTCTATGCGGGTTTGATTTGGCCGATCTTATTATCACCGTCGGCTATGATTTCGTCGAGTATTTGCCAAAGTATTGGAACGATGAGGCAATGAATCCGATTATTCATATTGATGCTCGAGCGGCTGAGATTGATGCTTATTACCCCGTTCAAGCTGAATTGGTCGGGAACGTTACGGAGGGACTTGAAGCCTTGTCCACTGGTGTAGCAGAAAAGGAGCTTTGGCCTGAAGTGAAAAGGTTAAGGTCTCAAATCATAGAAAAATTTCATTCTTCGGATGATGTATCAGGAAGTCCTATCATCCCTCAGCGAATTATCGCCGATTTGAAAAGGGCGGAAAAGGGCAATGCCATTGTCATTTCGGATGTGGGAGCCCATAAATTATGGATGGCCCGGATGTATCAGCCGGAAATGCCTAATCACACCATCATTTCTAATGGCTTTGCATCGATGGGAATTGCCATTCCCGGCGCAATTGCAGCCAAACTGGCAAAACCTGATAAAAACGTCATTGCGGTTACAGGGGATGGCGGATTTCTGATGAATGGGGTTGAATTGGCAACTGCAAAACGTCTAGGTCTTGCCTTCGTGATAGTCATTTTCCATGATTCAAAATACGGCCTAATTGAGTGGAAGCAATTGAATAAATTTGATCGTACGAATGCGATTGAATTTACAGACCCAGACTTTTTAAGCTTCGCAAAAAGTTTTGGCGTTAAAGGAGTGAAAGTAACCCACTCCGATGAATTGCTTCAGATATTAGAAGAAGCGATTTCGAGTCAGGAAATTGTCTTGATTGATGTGGATGTCGATTATTCGGAAAATGTAAAGCTCTCGAAAACACTAGGTGATTATATTTGTAAGCTATAAAGGCAGATATTATTGGAGGGATTTCAGATGAAGAAAAAGTGGCAATTGTGGATTGGTGGTAAATGGCGGGAGGCAAAATCATATGAGCCATTATATAATCCCCATTCAAACGAAGAAATTGCACAAATCGGACAGGCAGAACCAGCGGATGCCATTGAAGCGATTGTTGAGGCAAATGCAGCTTTTCAGAAATACCGATCCTACCCGGCTCATGCACGAGCGGAAATTTTATTTAAAGCTGCCGCAATCATGGAAGAACGCAGTGAAGAACTTGCGAAAATCATTTCTTTAGAGGCGGCGAAAACGATTCGAAATGCTCGTGAAGAAATGAATCGTACGGTTCAGACTTATCGTTTTGCGGCAGAAGCGTCAAAAAACAATTATGGAGAACAAATCCCGATGGATGCGGCAGTCGGTGGGGTAAACCGTTTTGGATTCACGGTTCGCACCCCTATTGGCGTCGTTACCGCGATTACCCCATTTAACTTTCCATTTAATCTGGTCGCCCATAAAGTTGGTCCGGCTATTGCGGCAGGAAATTCGATTGTATTAAAACCTGCCGAACAAACCCCGTTGAGTGCACTGGTTCTTGCCGATATTTTTAAAGAAGCAGGGTTGCCCGATGGAGTATTGAACATCATACCAGGCAAAGGGGATGTATTAAGTGAAGCCTTGACGACCCATCCACATGTAAAAAAAGTGACATTCACAGGCAGTGTAGAGGTCGGACACCTTATCCAGCAGCAGGCAGGCTTCCGTAAGCTTACCCTTGAACTCGGATCCAATTCGCCTTTCATCATTGATGAAGGAGTCGACATCGATAAAATTATTCAACGAAGTGTGATGGGTTCATTTACGAATAATGGGCAGGTGTGCATCTCGATTCAACGAATTTATGTCCACAAATCGCTATACCAACAATTTTTAGATCGATTCGTCAGTGCAACAAAACAGCTTGTCATCGGTTCCCCCCTGGAGGAATCTACAAATATTACAGCTGTTATTTCAAAAAAATCATTGGAACGGTTACAAAGTTGGATTGACGAAGCTGTACAGGAAGGAGCAAAAATTGAGTGCGGCGGTACAGTGGACGGCAATGTACTATTGCCTACCGTCTTAACCAATGTAAATCGTGACTCAAAGGTATTTCGTTTCGAAGTATTTGGTCCAATTGTCTGCATTTTCCCATTCGATACGCTGGATGATGCCATCACTGATGCAAATGATTCGCGTTACGGATTGAACTCAGGAGTGATGACACCGAGTATAGAACGGGCTTTTTATGCGGCGGAACGCTTGGAAACAGGTGGAGTCGTAATCAATGATATCCCAACTTACCGAATTGATAATATGCCTTATGGCGGCTGGAAGGACAGCGGTGTTGGCCGGGAAGGCGTCAAATATGCGATGCAAGAAATGATGGAGCAGAAGTTTATCAGCTTTAAAATAAGCGACGAATGAACATAGTGAAAATTATAACCCTAGTATATGAGACGACGATATCTTAAAGATTTCGTCTTCTTGTTTTCTCTTTCAAAATGCCTCTCAGTTACATACTGTTGTTTTCTAGTGGAAAAAAATAAAAAGCCACCATATAAGGCAGCTTTCCCTAGTTACTTCAATTCTTCAATTATTTCAGCACCATAAGAGTTGTCGATTATGCAGCGCCATGTACCTATGGAATCTTTTTTAAATACATATGTCGCAGTTCTTTCCATAGAGAATTCGGAATCGTCCTTTTGATTGGCACTAAGTTGGGCTTTTGCCACAACCAATGCCGTATCACCCGTTTCGATTATTGCCATCTTTTCTTGATTGACGATTAAACTGTGATTAAAGTATTCAGCGATAGCAATGAATGCCCGACGAATTTCCTCTTTCCCTTTTGCGAATGTTCCAGGTTTGACAACTAAAGTTGCATCCTCTGAATAGAACTCCATTAAATGATCGAAATCCTCATCATTTATTGCCCTGTCCGCATTTTTTATGACTTGTTCCAGCTCATGATTCTGCATATGCACCCTCCTATTCTGTTTCTCTTAAATAGCCCCTCTTTTACTAATTGGTGTTCGACTGCCATGATGGGATTTCCTGCTCATTTAGAAAAAAGAGTATGCTTAAAATCATTTAAATAAAAGTTGAATTGCACATAAGGGTTTTAAAGAATGAATTACCACGGTTCATTATCATAATGATATGTTTCATGCAACATTCAACTTAATGCAAACTTAAATGATTACATAAGGTAAATTCCAAAAGGCTTATTTGTATTTACCAGCAATGTGGAGTACACAGCTTCTCACCTTTACATGTTAGTTAAATTACAATTTATCCACTGAAAAAAGAGCACCTCTGGGCGCTCTTTTTTCATGAATTATTTTTCAACGTGATTCACAAACATATCTTGTTGCTTTTCGTTTAACACTATTTCAGGCTGAAACCAAGAAATTCGAATTTTACTGATACTTTTTATATCAAGGGAGTAGTTTTTAAACTCGAACCCATATTTCTAATACTCAATTGTCTCTTTCTTGACCTGGAACCACAATCACTTCTACCACATGTTTTTTTAGGATTTCCTGCATATTTTTTGGTACTTCTTTGTCTGTAATCACTATATCAACGGAGTCTAGGTCACATACCTTTTGAAAAAAAGTTTTATTAAATTTCGTTGAATCTGCAATCACAATGACCTGGTCAGAACGCTTAATCATTTCGTGAACGAGGAGGCCTTCTTCCTCGATGGAAGTAGACAGTCCTTCAGAAGATATTCCGCAAGTACCAATGATGCATTTATTCACCTTATAATCCTGGACATCTCTAATGGCTCTTGAACCATATATGGCTTGGTGTCTAGTGCTTAATGTTCCACCTAATAAATTAACTTTTAAATCTTCTCTTGGGCTTAATACACTGGTAACGTTAATCGAATTTGTCACGACCGTATTGTTCCGGCTCGTTAAATATTTAGCTAGAAATTGAACTGTTGTGGAGGCATCCAAAATAAGATGATCCCCATCGTTTATCAAAGAAGCTGCAAATTTTCCGATCTTACTTTTAGCTTCCGATGCCATGTTCATACGCTCACCATAATTATGGACTTCATTGGAAAGTAGAGCCTTTTTCGCCCCACCCCGTATTCGAATGATCTTCCTCTCCTCTTCTAAATTTATTAAGTCTCTTCTGGCCGTATCTTTAGATACATTATTTATTTTACAAATTGTTTCAATATCAATCCGTTCATTTTCATTTAAATATTGAATAATTGCGTCTAATCGTTCATCCTGTAGCATGATCTCACCTCGTAGATTTAATTATAAGTTAATCCAAGTTTATTCACAATGAAACATGAATTATATTAAGGATAATTAAGCTTTCGAGGTTAGACTATTAGTAAATACTGAACACAGTAATCAATATATTTAGTTATCAGAATTCCAAATCAGGGATATTAACCAGGGATTAAACATGATATTAATATCCCGACCATCGGAAGGGTATATTCCGGATATGAAAAAATTCGACCTTAACTATCTAGGTGCCAGATCCCTTTTAGACAGGTTCAGACATCCCTTTTTCCCTTTGATGTCGTTTATATACGAATTTGGATAGGCTTACACTGCTTTCATATAATAGTAATAAAGGTATCGTAACTAGGATATCTGATAGGAAGTCTGGTGGAGTAATCAAAATTGAAATAACTATTAAAATAAAGTAAGAATATTTCCTGATTTTTTGCAAACGGTATGGATTTATAATTCCTAAGCTTGTTAAAAACATAATGACAACAGGCATTTCAAACAGAAATCCAAAAGGCAGTGTCATATGAAGCATAAATCGGAAATATTTCTCCGTTGTAAAGAAAGTTGTAAACATGTCGTTTGATAGAGACATTAAAAAATTTAGTACAAGCGGAAATAAAATGAAGTAACCAAAACTGATTCCTAGTATGAATAGAATAAATAGTGCTGGAATATAAGCGCTAGTAACTTTGCGTTCTTTTGGTGTTAACGCTGGTCGTACAAACAGCCAAGTTTGGTGCGCAGCAACTGGTATAGTAGCGGCGATGGCAACGACGGTGGCAATAATTAAATAAACGAGTATGATATCACTCGGCCCTAACAGAGCTAGCTTAAACGGCAAATCTTTAACTATTATATTATAAATATCTTGAACATAAATAAATGTCAGTACGAGGAACAGCGTGAAAACGACTAAAGTGATAATAATACGTTTACGTAACTCCTCAAGGTGCTGAATCATGCTCGATTTTTTTTGATTTTCCAACTTCATCACTCCAGGAAAAAAAGATGTAAGACAGATCCTACATCCCCTCTTCATTTATTTGATTAGCTTTCTTTCTTATTGGTAACATCTGCATTAGTGTCATCTGCTACAAGGTCTCTGGTAGACTTTTTAAATTCCCTTAATGTTGAGCCAAACGTCTTTCCAATTTCCGGTAACTTAGAAGGGCCGAAAATAATAAGGGCAATCACTAAAATTAGCATCAATCCTGGTATTCCAATATTTTGTAGCATAACTTCCCCCATTGGTATTTATATTTTGTAATTCTTTAAAACGTAAAACGTTTGCTCATCGAACCTATCCCCAATTCTTTTTTACCAAGGTTCATTAAAAAGGTCATATCCTTTTAATTGGCATGAAGCTTAGGCTTCATGCTATCCAAAGAACCCGAAGACAGTGTTCCCTTATGCAATACGGCAGCGCGCTTGGGCAGGCGGGCTACGGCTTCGGCCGAGCAGCTTGCTGGAATGAGTACGGCGGTCGCGGCATCGCCTACCTTTGGCCATATTTGCTTACCGGATTCGTCTAGCGGTGTAATGCCGCCGGTAGCAAGGGAAAGTGAGCGAGACAGGTTGTATTCGTTTGACCATCCATACAGATCTGCAGCGAGATGTGCCTTCTGCAGCGTATCGCCAATCCCGATTGGTGACCAGTGATCAGTAATACTATCATTACCAAGCATGACGTTCACCTTATGCTTCTGAAGCAGCGGAATCGGCATTACGTCTTTGCCGATTGGAACGGTTGAGGCAATGGAAATACCAAGCGATGCAAGGCGTTTTGCCATTTCTACGTCGGCGCCATCCCCTAACGAAGCGAGCGAAAACGCATGACTGATCGTCACTTTCCCCTGCAGACCTGCTTCCTCAGTCAGATCAGCCAATCGACGAATTGCCTTCAATCCCGTTTCGCCACCTTCATGAAGGTGAATATCAATACCTGCTTTGTAGTCAACCGCAATCTGTACCATCGTTTGCAATGATTTTTCCATATCACCGTCAACTAAGGTTGGATCTAGTCCGCCAACATGTGTAACTCCGAGCTGCATGGCTTCGCGTATCAGTCCCTGAGCATTTGAACGAAGCAAGCCATGTTGGGGAAAGCCAACGATTTCATGTGATATTTTATCAGAATAGTTTGCTAAGGCCCGATTGAGTTTTTCAAGATTTTTTAGACCAACGACTGGATCGATGTTGCAATGGCTTCTGACATATGTCGAGCCGTAGCCAAGAATTAGTTCAATTAATTTCTCCGCACGCTCCTGGGCTGTTGGAAGAAGCTCCAGTAGCAGTTTCTGCTCCAAGGTAATCATGTCAAAAATGCCATTTTTCCTCGTTGCAGCTGCTCTCCAAGGACCCCCATAAAAGGTTTTATCCAAATGAATATGCATATCTCTAAAAGAAGGAAGTAGCAGCATGCCTTTCGCGTCGTAGCAATCGATACCTTTTCCATAAGGGGACTTAGTATCTAGTATTCTGGTAATGATGCCTTTAACAATATGGAGGTTCCTCAATACGGTTTCGGTTGCGACGACCTGGCCATTTTCATACTTGTATCCACTTTCCATTCGAACATTCATCAACATATAGGAACTGTTCTTTCCTGGTTTTTTGGTGTTATGGCCAGCCTTCTTCTCAGCATCCGCACTTGCCGTCTCAGGCATGAATAATCCCATCGTGTCCGTGACACCGAGAACCGCGGAAGCGCTTCCAATTTTACAGACGTTACCTATAAACTTTCTGCGGGACAAACCTTCCTTTTCCTGATTCACCTGTAAAATCCTCCTCTAGTACGTTTGTATTTTAAGATGATCATGATTAATAGACTTCATTGGGAGATAAGAGGCAACCATCCCGTATTTAATCGAGGTTACACTTATCTCCCAATCTTTCATATCTCTTCTAGTGGTGTGGTTGGATTAATTATTATTTAACAAATTGTTTCGATATCAATCCATTTCATATTTGTCGAAATAGTCACTCGTCCAGTTACATGATTTCACCCTATAAATCCAATTATAAGTCTATTTATTTTTAATTGCAATGAAATCCGCATTAATTTAAGTCAGTTTAAGTTTTTGCAGATGATTAATTGATTCCTCACTTTTGATTTCGACAAAAGAATCTTTGATGTTTCATTCCTTGTTAATGGAAAACAAAAAGGGAATGGTAAAATCCATTCCCTTTTTGACTGTGGGCAAAGCCCTTTTAGTGAAATTTAACCCTTTATGCCAAAAGGCCGCCAATCGGCGGCCTTCTGACATTCAAACATCCTTTAGTAATTATCGGATTCCCTCTTTTATTCAGACCATTATTCGTGCAAATATGCCCAGGCATATTGAGCGTAAAGTTCTGCACCGGTAGCAAGCGCATCTTCGTCGATGTTGAATTTCCCGTGATGATGGGCCCATTCCGTATCTTTTTCAGGGTTTCCAGATCCAACTAAAGCGAAGCTTCCAGGCACTTCATCTAAATAGAAACTAAAATCTTCTCCACCCATTGTTGGCTTTTCATTATATACTGCGTCTTCGCCAAACGCATTTGAAGCAACTTTTTGCACTAATTTGGCACTGTATTCATCATTAATGACTGCTTGCGTTCCACGGTAGTACTCAACCTGTGCGGTCGCACCGTAAATATTAGCAACATTTTCAGCATAAATCTGGAGCTGTTTTTCAATATGGTCACGTGTTTTAGGATCAAAACAACGGACAGTCCCTTCAATAACGGCATTTTCTGCAATGACATTAAATCGTGTGCCCACGACCATTTTTCCAACTGTCAAAACTGCGGGATTTTGTGGGTCGACCGTTCTTGATACGACAGATTGCACATTCATGACGAATGAAGAGGCCACAATAGTTGCATCGATACAATCCTGTGGCATTGCACCATGCCCCCCTCTTCCTTTAAACGTTACTGTAAAGATATCTGCTGAAGCGAATGAAGGCCCTTGAGAACAAGCAACCTTGTTTGTTGGCATTTGCGACCAAATATGTATGCCAAAAACATTATCAACACCTTTGACAGCCCCTTGTTTAACCATTTCCTTTGCACCTGTTGCTACTTCTTCAGCTGGTTGAAAGATTAATCGCACATTCCCAGGTAATTCTTTTTTTATTTCATTTAGTGCCTTCGCTGCAATTAATAGCATTGATGTGTGGGCATCATGACCACATGCATGCATTTTTCCTTCTTCTTTTGAAGCATATGGCAAGTCTTTATTTAATTCTTCAACAGAAAGGGCGTCCATATCCGCTCTTAATGCTACCGTCTTTCCTGCCTTACCGCCTTTAATTTCTGCAATGACACCTGTTGGTTCTGCTTTGCGATAAGGTATTCCTAATTTTTCAAGGTATTCACAAATAAAGGCTGTTGTATTTTTTTCTTCCCAGGATAACTCAGGTTCGCTATGAAGTTTTCTACGTATTTCTATTAATTCATCCCTATAATTTTGAATCGCTTCTTTTATCGTTTGATTAATCATTCTCATTCCACCTCCGTTAAACATTTAGCCACTTCGTAAAATATTTGCACCCCATTTGCTAAATGACGTGCATCAGACCATTCCTCTGGACAATGACTCAGTCCTGCTTTACTTGGAACAAAGAGCATGCCAACATCAGTCACATCGGAAAAAACCATCGCATCATGACCTGCTCCACTATTAATGGAACAGTATGGAATTTCCAAATCAGAACTTTTATCTTTTAATAAAGCTTTTATTTCATCACTCAATACCTTTGGCGGCATATATAACACCTGTTCCGCAGTTGTATGGATCCCCTGTTCATGATAGGATTCGATTAATTCTTTCATCCGCTTGATTACATTGTTAATATGTTCTTCCTTGCTAGATCGGATATCTACCGAAAATTCGACTTTATTCGGGATGACATTGGCTCCATTTGGTAAAACATGTAGTCGTCCTGTCGTGATAACCGTTGCTTCACCTTCCTCAATTGCAAAGCTCGGTAATTGAGAAATAATCTGAGCGGCTGCAACCAATGCATCCGTACGGCGATCCATCGGGGTTGTGCCTGCATGTCCTGCCTTTCCTTCAATGGTTACTTCTAATTGAGTTAAACCAACAATAGCTTCTACAACACCAATGGGGATATCCTTCTCTTCAAGGATTGGTCCTTGTTCTATATGCAATTCGAGAAATGCTTTAATGCTATTGGGATTTCTCCTTTTCGGAAGTGATGAATCCAGACCAATTTTTGACATTGCTTCAATTGTTGTGATACCTTCTTTATCCCTTAAGTTTTTAAAACTTTCCTCACTAAGCGTTCCCATTATTCCTCTAGACCCCATTAGTCCTCCGCCAAAACGAGCACCCTCTTCTTCAATCAGGGCAACGATTTCCAATGGATATTTAGGTGTTAATTGATTTTCTGCAAATAGGGTAGCCACTTCAAGAGCAACAATTACACCTGCTGGTCCGTCATACGCACCACCATTTGGTACGGAATCAAAATGTGAACCGATCAAAACGCTTGGTGCATCTTTTAAAGTACCTTCAAGCTTTCCAAAAATATTTCTGAATCCATCCTCCTGTACTATTAGACCGGATTCAATCATTTTATTTTTTATATAATTGCGTGTAAGTAAGTCTTCCTTGCTATACGTAAGCCTGGTTGTCCCTTTTCCGGGTGTTGATGTAAATTCGCTCAAATCATTTATTTGCTTTTCTATACGTTCGATAAGACTCACTTAGAATCCCTCCTATTTTACAAGAATTGTACAAATATTCCTGCCAAAATAACCGACACGATTGTAACCGATATAAATCCACCAACAAGCATCGGCGACAGCATATGGCTTAGCAATGCTTCTTTTTCATTTTCATCTTTTGTTAATGAATTGACCACTTCATTGGTGATAATGTAATCGGCTGGAAATCCGTATAATGCTGTTAAAGATACAGCAAAGGCCATTTCTTTGCTGACATTTAACAATTTCCCTGCAATGAATGAGAATATATACATGCCAATAACAGCTAAGAAAATGCAAACAATAAGTGGGTAAAGGATCTCCATCATCATACTTGGTGTTGCATTTTTTAATCCGTCAAAGACAAAAAGCATAAGGGCCATGATGGCAAATCCAAATCCATTTGCTTTTTGCAGAGTCTGCTTTTCCAAGAAACCTATACTTTTTCCGACAACACCGAATAGTAAGCAAAGAACAAATGCATTTATTGATATAATCGGCTCTAACCCAGTCGAAACTAGATAAGCGAGAAAAGCAACAACCGCAAGTCTGAAAAATTTAAAATATTCCGTATTATATTTTTCAGGAAGTTTTTTAAACAGCTTAAGTTCCGTCATACCTTCTGAAGCGGCTGCAGTATCACTCTTTTTTACCGTTAATTGCCCATTGCGATATTGCCCCAATAGCTTCTTCCCTTCTTTCTTCAACACAATTGAAGTTAAAGGATATCCAGCAAAGCCTTGCATGACATAAATAACAATGGCAAAAACGGACAAACTCGTAAGTCCTGCGTCTGCCGCTCCTTCTGACATGATTATTGAAGATACCATACCGCCCACTAAAGGTGGAATCGCCACAAGGACAGTTTGCAGATCAAATATGAATATGCCAACTCCGAATATTAGTGCAACAATACCAAGGATACCAGATAAGGAGATGACAATCGTTTTCCATTGATTTACCAATTCTCTTATTGAAAGCAATGTTCCCATATTCGTGATCAATAGGTACATCATCATGGTTGCCACTACCGGTGGAACACCTGCTATTGAAACGATGTCTTGCGGGAAGAATGTCCAATAACCACATAGAAATAGGATTGCGGAAACGAAAACGGAAGGTATCCAGGCTTTTGTTCGAACCGCCACAATGTCTCCTACAAATAAAATCAAAATAACAATAACTAAAGCCAACATCTGTGACATATGAGTTCCCTCACCTTCCGATTAAATATTTTGAATATTCTAAAATAATAACACTAAATCGGTTTATTTTAAAGACAATTCAATATTTTCAGGTAATTATACACAGATAATAGGAAATGTAAGTGTTTTAATTTTGATTTCACTTACCGAATATTCCTGAAGTTGGATATATCAAAATAATTTTAATCATAAAATTATCTTTATAGAGTTTTTATCTCCTTAAGTCGCTGAATTATCTCAATTTATTTTAAAATCGAGTAGGGGGAAAAT
>NZ_JAGGQN010000053.1:0-28381 GCF_018613275.1 Bacillus sp. ISL-4 | reverse complement strand
CGCCTTTCTTAGTGAACTAACGGGTGCGTTAGTTGCTTAAGGAAGTTGTTTAAACGACTTTATTTCTGTTGATGGTTAAAGAATATTTTAACACCGTCTGAATAATAGGACGGTGTTAAGTGTGTTTTATAAAAGCAAAATTAAACAACTGTATTGTCACCGATCAGTAAGTTAGTTAAATGTATGCTACTTATGCAATTTTTTGAAATCAATGATCTTGAAAAAAAGTAGAAATAGTAGATAACTAAGCAAGGAAATAGTTAAAGATATAACCAATATCACGATTGAATTTGTAGTCTCATTTTGAATATATTTAAATGTAATTAATCCACCGTACCCCATAATAATACCGGATAAAATAACTTTGATAGTACCGATTAGGTTTAAATAAAGCCCAATTAATTTTTTAATTGAAAAGAAATGAAGGGATGTACCTAAGGTCAATCCTATATTTAAAGATAGGGCGACTCCATAAATCCCTAATTCAGGGTTTGAAGCCAGAAAGACTATAGAAATTAAGGATATTATTGAAGCCACTAAATTATTTATCATGACAGTATTCGCTTTTCCTAAACCAATAAGTACTGCTTGAAAGGGAGTACGGAAATAGTGTAGTAGAAAGAATGGCCCCATGATTTTAAGAAAAGTACCTGCTTCCGGTGACTTATATATCAGAGTCGTTAAGGGCTCTGCAAAAACGTACAAAATGATTGTCCATGGAACACCTACAATCAAAGCTATGTTAACAGCTTGTTGAATTCTTTTCTTAATAAGAAGGTGATTATTATTCTCTTTCGATTCACTAATGGCTGGTACTAAAGCTACTGATAAAGAATTAGTTACAAAACCCGGAAGAAGCATTAGAGGTATAGCATATCCCATCACAATACCATATTGTTTGGTAGCTAAAGCCGTTCCAATACCGGCCAGAGCCAAACTTTGTGTAATCAGAATGGGCTGAATAATTCCTATCAAAGATTGTATTAAGCCGTTTCCAGTTGTCGGCAGACCAGTTTTAAGTAAATCGAAGAAAACTTCCTTACCTTTGCTGATCTGTTTAATAAAGGAATGGTGTAATTTGAATTTTTTATGTTTGGACCATTTAAACACAGAAAATAAATATAGTAGAGAAAATCCTTCTCCAATAATGCCACAAAGAACTGCCCCAGCTGCAGCATTTTCGATTCCGTAAGGAAGTAGCCACTGAACTAGAAAAAATATAAGCCCAATTCTAACAACTTGCTCAATTACTTGGGATAGCGCAATTGGCGTCATGTTTTGTTTGCCACGGAAATATCCTTTTATGACTGAAGAAACTGCCACAATAGGGACTATCGGTATAACGGCAAGTAAAGAATAATAAGCTCTTTGATCTGTTAAGAAATGTGAAGATAATGCCTTAGCACCGAAAATTGCAATAATCATTAAAATTAATCCTAATAAGCTAGTAGTTACTAATGATACAACCAGGATTTTTTTTCCACGTTTATAGTTTCCCTTTATTTCAGCTTCAGCAACCAGTTTAGATATAGCTATGGGGAGCCCTAACGTAGTTAATGTAATTAAAAGACCATTAACAGGCATTGCCATCATGATAAGCCCGACGCCTTCAGGACCTATTACATTTGCTAATACTATTCCGTTAGCGAATCCCAATATCTTTGTAATGAATGCGGCAACTGTTAAAATCATAGTTCCTTTAAAAAGAGTTTGTTTAGTCATCAATTATTCACCCTTTATCTTGTCCATATTTGAATATATGCAGGATAAAGGTAAACTAGCTTTCTATATTTTTCTTTTTGTAGAACTAACGAGTATTTTTGGAGATTTGAGCATAAAAAAACACTCATCTATAAAATGAGTGTCAGGAGGTCGAGGGTTAACACCGATATTCGGTGCTTTTTCTTACGACTAAGAGATCAGTAAATTATTTTACTTTAATGACTCCACATATGAATGAACCATTTCTGGGGTAACTAATTTACGAGTAGGTATTAGCCTTTGGTTTGCAAGAACATTGATTTGCATAGTGATTTGATTAATATGGTCTGTTGTAAAATCCTTTTCAGCCTTACATAATTCTATAGCTCCTTGAATATAATCTTCACGTTGTTGGTCTAATAGGGAAAATTTAGTAAAAATTTGATTTTGTTTTTGAGCATGTAACGTAAGGGCTTTATGTACACTCATTGTCCTTCACTCCTATAATTTTTTCTATTTTTCTAATAGCTACTTCTATATTAACATCATCATTTTTTTAGCAATAGCAAAAACTATAAAAGATAAATCCAAAAGGTAGTTGTTTCACGCATCGGATGTGATTATAGGATACGGACGAGTAAGCACCATTGATCAATCATTAGATTTACAGGAAGAGAAGTTAAAAGAATATGGCTGTGAGAAGATATTCATGGAGAAACAAAGTGGTGCTAAAAGTGATCGTGAGGAACTGATTAAGGCGTTAGACTTTTTAAGGGAAGGAGACAAGCTGGTTGTTTACAAAATAGACAGACTAGCTAGGAGTACATTTGATTTACAAAAGATTGCTAAGGAACTAGAAGAACGGGGAATAGCCTTAGTATTCATCAAAGAACAGATTGATTTTAGTACACCATCTGGAAAGCTAATGTTTACTATGCTGGGGGCTATTGCTGAGTTTGAACGTGATTTAATCAAAGATAGGACCACTGAGGGACGTGAAAGGGCAAAAGCTAAAGGAACTCATATGGGTCGTAAAGGAAAGGACGAGAAGGACGTTAAAAAGGCTTTGAAGCTGTATCAGGAGAGAGAATCTAACGGATTAAGTGTAAATGAGATAGCTAAAATGACAGGCGTCCCACGTTCCACTATTTACGCTAAAGCGAAAGAGGCAGTACAAGCCCTTCTCTAGAATAGGTTTTTTTCTACCTTTTATAAGAACATTAGTTCGTATATAATAAATGAAAAGGAGAGATCTTTCTAATGGGTACAATTCGTGATAGAGGAATCATTAAATGGCAAGCAGCATTGATGTTACCAGAACATAAAGCATTAAATAAACAAAAGAATAAGGACGATTATTTCTTAAATAAAAAACCTGTACTAGATGAATACCAGGTTGAAGAATTTGAAAACAACATTCATTATGCGATGGAATATCATTTACCGATAAGTTTTAGATTGCATAATGAGGGAAATCCAATTGAACTGTATGGATACTGTGTGTATATTGATCCTGTCACGAAGGAGTTAAGTATTCAGAAGAAAGATAGTACCTTTAAGAAAATTAAATTTAATGAAATTATTAATGTAATCGTTGAGGATTAAAAAAAAGCCCTTCTTAAAGTTCAGGAGGGCTTTAGTGTTTGAGAATTAACAAAAAAGGCACAGAGATATAGGAGTATACAAATGGAGATTCAAATTGAGGTTCAATTGTTTGCGAACAGTGCTAAATTCTTACAGTCTGGTAGTTGTTCAGTAATCCCAACTGACTTTAGAAAAGAACCGGAATGGACTGCTGCTGTAGCAGCTTATGAGCGGATACAAAAGATAAAAAGCTCTGTTCGCTATCCAGACGACTTTCAAATTATCAGTGTTGTTTACAACGGAGAAAAGGACATTTCAGATTTAGTAAGAAAGGTACGCCCTATAATAAAAGATGATTTACCTTTTTAACTTCAATAAAGGAGTTGCTTTGGCAGCTCTTTTTCTGATGGAGCTAAAGGAAGGGGCAGGATAGTCGAACAACAAAATAAAAAATACCTACTCCAAGCCTTTAAATGGTAATATTCACCTATATGATAGGGGGATTATTTCATGAGTAGTCGCGTATTCGAATCTTTAATTATGTTAGTAGTAGCTGGTATTTTTACATCTATTTCAGGGTTTGCAGTTTCATATTTCACAGATTATAAATCAGTGGTGACAATTGGAGAATCTACTCAAGTTGCAAAGGATCAGTTCATTCTCCCTGTTAATTTAAGTGCTTTTGATGACCTAAATAATTTAAGGTTAAGTATCCCTGGTTCGCTGACGGAAAAACAAATTAAATCTAATAAACCAATAAATATAAAAGTGGTTACAAGCAATCTAGGCACAACTAATGGTACAGTTTTTGAGATAAAAAAATTACCGTTAGATTCAAATACAGAATTAGTTTTACTGACAAATAAACAGTTAAACGATAAAGAAATCATTGTTTATGGTAACGGGAATAAAGTCAATGTGAAATATGCAAATGAAATGGAGAATCCTATCAAGGCACAAGTAAAGACCATTATAACTAATGCAGTTATGTATGCCATATTACTTGGGGGTATATATTATTTAGCAAATAGAAGGCAAGATAAAAAAATAAAAGCTTTTGAAGAAGAAAGAGATGAAAAAATAAAAGAAGTTAGGGAAAATCATGAGGATATCCAAAAACTTATGGATTTTCGGGAAGAGACATTAAATAAGGCCATGGAAGATAATAAAATAAGCATGGAAAAATTAGGTGCAAAATTTGGTGAATCTGAAAAAACATTAGAAAAGTTGAAAATAGATTCAAAAAAATCACAAATCCTTCTATTAGCTAAATTAAATGACTATCGAAAAGAACTTAACTTTTGGAGAGATACAATTAGGAAAATCATTTATCAATTACCTAATGGAGATAGCAAGGCAGAACAATTAATTAAAATAGTTTCAAAATCCTTAAAAACGTACCAAACTCACGAAAAACAGGAACATGACTTTGAAGCATTGAAAGTGCTATCAAAAATGATTAGAGATATGGAACAAGATGATCGAGGTTAAAGGCTACCCGAATACTTAGTATGTTTTGATTAATCTTGCGGTAAATCTGTTGAGCCTGTAATGGGCTGGGCTTTTTTACTTCTTACGGTATACCATTAACCATTTAGAATCTTTGCAGAACCTTATTAATTATGGTTGCTTTACCAGTTTGATAGAGGTAAAATTATCAGTAACTTAATAACGAACGGATAAACAAAAAAGCCATCTCCTTATGTTAAGAGTCCTACCTCTCAACGGAAATGACTTTCTCAATTAACCTAGTGTCCTACCACTGGTTAAAGTTTTAGCCCTGACGCAACAGGACTATTTGATACACCTATTATAAACTCTTTGTCTACTGGATTTCAACTAGCAAATGCTAGTATCTTTCATACATATCCGACAAAGTTCTTAATAAGGGCGTTATCTCTTTAACTTGGTAAGCTGACAGGTTAAGAGGTGACGCTTTTTTTGTGTTCTGTTCAGGTGCAATTGCCTGAAAGCACCTTAAAAACTGATTGGATAGTCTACGTTCGTGCAGAGAGTACCTAGTATGCTCTTACAAAGTGGGCAACCCTCAATGGATTCCTATTCATCTATTGGGGGAAGGTGAGAACTACCTTAAAAGGTTCGGGTGGTAGCCATTAGCATTGCGGTGCTAGGGAACACGTTCAGCTTGTCGCATAGGGGTGGCTTTATGTAGAGGACAAGCCTTTAGGTAAAGGGCGTGTACGGTGAAAACTGTTGAGTGAATAGGGTCTATACATACGGATACATTGCGAACTGACGCAAGTAAATTAGACGCTTATCCCTCCTATTCTGTTAGATTGCTTTTTTTAGCTTTCTTTCAGCATAGGGGATAAGACTGCCTTCCAGCCGTTTCATTGCTTCACTTCAGCAAGTCAAAACCCCTAAAACCAGTCAAGCATAATCAGCTAAATAGTTGGAAAAATTGCTGTTAAGATAACAGAGGTTAGGTATTACCACTACATAATCTTATATTTACTATATAAGGGGTACGGAAACGATTCGAGGAATGAGGGGCCACATGTGAAGTAATTTTACAGTATTCCACAATCGGGCCATTTAATTGAGTAGCTTCTGTGGAAATATGGAAATTTAGAGTACTGTGTAAGAGGGGGAGGATTTTGGAAGATAACTTACTTCAAAAGATTAATGAAGCAGCAAACAAACTTAGAAAAGAACGTATAGAAATACTGACTCAGGATCATTTGGAAGGAATGGCTATTTTAAGAGGGTGTATAAGAGGAAATGTAAAAGATGGTTGGGGGCTATTACCTTTCTTTACTCCCGCTGAATATTGCCGTGCTTCCAAAGTTCCAATGACAGAAAAAGATGAATATTTTATTAGGCTAATTGATGGAATTGACATGGAATATATTTTTGATGATTTTAAAGAGTTCTTTGGAGCTGGATGGAGTGAAACATTTAATGAATGTATTAGTCATATTAAAAGCGGAGATTTTAAATCAATAATTCCTTTTTTAATTTCTGCATTAGAAAAAGCTATAAATTTAGTAATAAATAAAAATGAAAACTTTTTTGGTAAGACCTTAAAGAAGGAATATCAAGATTTTGTTGATCAATTAGATGAACATATTTATATTAAACAATTTGGGTTTGAGACAAAAAAAGTATTTGAGGACTATATTTTCAAAAATGGTGTTAAAGAACATGATGAGATCCCTATATTTAATCGCAATTTAATTCAGCATGGTAATGATACTCCTGATAGATGGGGAAAAGTAGAGTTGTATAAAATAATTTCCTTAATAGGAGGATTAATACATCTGAATGACATTATAAGTTTGTCAAGGAATTCTGATTACTAGGGTAAGGCTTTAAATCTTCTCAAATACACTTATCAAAATTGATTAAATGGTATTTACTCCCATAGTGGCCCCTCATTCCTCGAATCGTTTCCGTACCCCTATAAGGATCTGGTGAAAAATAGCCTTGAAGCGAAAATGCTTCAGGCTTTTTTCTTTTTCTTTGTCACTGGTCCCGGATATCCTTTTTTCTCTGAATGAGCTTTGATTTTATTTAGTAGTTCCAAGCCTTCTTTTTTTGTCATGTTTACCACTTGTTTAGCCATGATCCACACTCTCCTTTTTATGTGCTTTGATGGTACAAGTATGGTCAAAATTTGGAATTGTTAAACATCTTCCTCTCTGCTGGAATAGTTCATATTTCTGGTACATATAGATAGTGTACATAGCGTATTTTCACTTTAGGGAGGGGAAAGAGCTTATGAAAGAGGGAAGCCAGACAGCAAAAAGAAAAGTTCGTTGCGATAAAAAAAGAGATATCAAACCAACAATCTCAGAATCTTTGAATGAAATTTGTCATGATCTAAGTTATGTTTTAAATAGGCCCGTGAAAGATGTGGGGGAAATGTTTATCATTTCTGCGATAAACAATAGGGAATGCATTGAGAGCTTGGCCATGTATTTCAAAAGAGACTACAGGCACGATAATACGATTTTTAGAGGTGACCTTGAAGCAGAGGTAATCCAGAAGAGAAATATCATTCAGAAGAAAAGGCTTCATTTAAGATTCAAAGCTTGCGAGCATGACAGAATTTCTACCCTGGCTTTTTCGATGGATTGTAGTGTTAGTTTGGCAACAACTATGCTACTGACGTCAGGCATTCGTAATACAGAAATCTTCAATGAAGTGGTGGATTCGGAGCTTGTCCGTCTGCTTGATCCAGAAAGGCTTAAAAGGCTGCGGACCATCCAAAAGTACATAAACAAATTAAATGGGGATACCAATATATCAATCTTTCAAATTGTGGCTTATGTAGCACATGAAGTGGTGGATACCACAAAAACCATGCACGAAAAAGTGAATGATTGGATAGATACAAATATCAAAAATATCGAGTGAAATTGATGACGATATCAATTTTATTATTAATAAACTGAATTGAAAAAAGTCACCTGTACCAAACTTAATTTCTTATTTATCTGAAAAAATGTAAAATGTAATAAACTACTAATTTCAGGAGATTATAATGGGGAAAAATAGCTGGTATTTATCTATGTGGTTTATTGCAATTATGTTTGCCCTTTGGTTTTTAATCCTTCCAATAATAATCGGGATTATTTTGCTAGTTCGAATTAATAAAGAAACTAAAAATACCCACAAAAAACTTAACGAAAATATGGAAAGAATACATCATTTAGAAAATGCTCTCGGTGAAAGAGAATTAGAGATTGAGAGGTTGATTCTTCAAAAACAAAAAGATAAAGGTCTAATCCATCTTACACAGACCATTAAAATGGTCTCAAAGATAAAAGAGAAAGAAGACGCTTTATTTCTATGGGAAGATGCTCTTATTAAGAAAGAACAGGAAATAAGAGCAAAGATCACTCAGGAAACAGCATTGCTCAACTTAATAGCAAAAGGTAAGGAAGAGGATAATAATCGAGAGCATGAACTAGAAGAGATAAAACGGCAAATTCGTATTCTTGAAAACAAGAGGATTAACTTAGAGGATGAAGTCTTACTTCAATCATTTGGATTTTATGATAATAAATTTTTTCTGGAAAATTCCCAAGAGTATTTAACATATTTGGCTATGGTTAGAAGTAAGCAAAAGCAATTAGTAAGAGAGAAGAGAGCGACTAAATACGATATGATCTCCTTAGAAGAGGAAAATATAGTTCCCAACGTGGTATCAGAAAGCGCACAAAGCAAACAACAAATTAAACTGGCTATCAGATTTTTTAATAACGAGTGCGATGCTGTTATTAGCAAAGTGAAATTTAATAACGTCGAGGTTTCCGAGAAAAAGATACGTTCTTCTTTTTATGATATTAACAAGCTAAATAAGTACAATTCAATTTCTATCAGGGAAGAATATTTACACCTAAAATTAGAAGAATTATTTTTAGTTCATGAGTATGCAGAGAAAAAGCAAGAAGAAAGGGAAGAACAAAGAAGAATTAACGAATTAATCAGAGAGGAAATAAAGGTACAAAAGGAGCTTGAGGAAGAACTGAATATAATCAAGAAAGAAGAACAACACTTACTCAATGTTATTTCACAGCTTTCCTCACAAGTAAGTGAACAAGAAATGCTCCAGTATAAAAATAGATTAGAGGAAATCAGAGAACAAAAAGAAAAGGTAGATTATAGGGTTAAAAATACCAGGGCAGGATATGTATATGTCATCTCAAATATTGGTTGTTTTGGTGAAAATGTATACAAGATTGGTATGACAAGGCGTTTGGAACCTATGGACCGGGTTAGAGAACTTGGAGGTGCATCAGTTCCGTTTCATTTCGATGTTCATGCAATGATTTTTTCAGAAGATGCTCCAGCATTAGAAGCATCCTTACATAGAGCATTTCATCATAGAAGAGTCAACAGAATAAATGAGCGAAAAGAATTTTTTAGAGTAACACTAAATGAAATAAAAAAAATTGTTCATCAAAATCACAATGCTTTTATTGAATTTACAATGATATCAGAAGCGAAGGAATATAGAGAGACTCAAATATTAGAGAAGCAGCTTACTAAACAACATATTATTTAAGGAAATCACCGAGAGAAAACGTACCTACTGACACCGTTCAAAAAACAACATTAATGTATAATAGATCCTTACATAAAAAAGACTAGGAATAAGACCTGAAGCATAAACTGCTTGAGGTTTTTTTTATGCATAAAAATATTCAATATTTAACATCCTTAAAAGCTAAAGTTTTAATATGATTATTTTTTGTTTTATAAAGAGTGAAGATTTTCTTACACGGTCCAGAATCAAAAAAGAATAAAGGCTGCTGAACTTTAGAAAGCTGTTTTTTTGTATGGATCAGGACGGTTAACGGAAATTATGGACAAGCAAAAGAGAGGTCGGGACAATTAGGAATTATTACCTGTTTTGGGTTTTATGGGTTGTAAATGGAAAGAATAAGAAGTAAGATAAAAGTACAAACAAAAACCGTAAATGAAATAAGAAACAAAAGAGAAATAAAAAGTAAATTGCGTTTCGGTTTTATTTACGGTTTTTAACCACTCAAAACCTTATATATGGAGGTCCCTGGCCCAAATATATCTCGTGGGCCAACAGAAGACCTCATACCCCCAACGTACTACGTACTTTTGGTGATATGAGGTCTTCTGTTACTTCGATAAATGTGGGCCAGGGACAAGATAAGTGTTGGGGGTGGGAGTGGTTAAGAAAGAGATAAGGGAGAGATAAGGATAAGGGATTAAGGTCAAGGGATAAGAGATAAGGTCAAGGGATAAGAGATAAGAGATAAGGTCAAGAGATAAGGTCAAAAGATAAGTTCAAGATCAAGTTCAAGAGATTGGGTTTGGTTGGATTTTAGGGAGGTGATGGGATTCCAGGAGTGAGTAGGAAGAATGTATATTTTGGATTTGTGTTGAATAAATATTCGGATTCTGGGAGGGGTGAAGTTAATTAATTTTAGAGTGTTTATACCGATGTTAGGATTGATTGGATTTGCGTATTCAGTTGTATTCTATATTGCGGTTCTGTTTATAAAGTTGTTGGTGTTTCTAATTGCAAAGTTATTTACGCTTTTTGTGTATATAGTTGCATGGGTATTTGGTAGAATTTTTAGAAAGCAGGTGAACATTAATTAAGAAGAAAGAGGTCGATTGATTAAATGGTGATTAAGTATAGCGCACTTAAAGAAAAAGATATTAATTATATAAAATTCATTTTGAAATCCGGGACAGTGACAGCACAGCAGATTTTTTTAAAGTTCCAGGAAAATAATATTTACGCTGTTTACCGCAGATTAAGGAAATTGAAGGAGCGCGGCTTTGTCAGGCATGAAATGTTAGCTCATAAAGTCGGGGTATATATCGGGACCACAGAAGCCAGGGATCTTGTCGAAGTTGATGTAACAGTACCGGCAAAACTTTCGTTATACACCATTAAACATGAGCTATTATTAACGGATTTGGCTTTGTATTATGAGTTTTTCACCAAAAAAAAGGGTTTAGAATTTGCTTATAAATCTGAAAGAGAAATCAGATATGAAGCGATTGGGGAAGGCGATAATGCTTCAAAGCTGAAAAAGTATAACGAAAATAGGGAGCGGATACCTGATTCCATCTTTTTTATAAGGGGAAATGGTGTCACTCAAAAAATCTGGATAGAGCTTGAAATAAATAAGAAGGAACAAAAACGATATGACGAAAAATTTAAAGAAGTTTTTGAACCTGCTTTATCCAGCGGTGATTATGCAGCGGTTTGGTACTTTGCAAACTCCGTAAAAATTAAAAATGGAGTGGTAACGGCCAAAAACAAGCTTCTCAATGGCGATAAAATCAAGGTTTATGATATTCCCGAAGTCATTTTAAAAGACAAATGGGAAGAGGTGTTGCCAAATGGAGCAACAAATGGAAAAACCACAGGGGAAGGGGAAAGCGGACCAGGAAATTGAACAATTAGTTTTATGGGGTGTAGGAATTATTGCAGGAGCCTTCTTCATTATTCCGATGATCCTAGCCATGATAGGAGTTGCAGTCCTGAAAGCCTTAAAAAAAGAAGTCATTTCCCCCTATATAGGTATAGCGGGCGCGCTGATTCTAATTTTTCAGGCTTTAACAGGAAAAATATTTAGTTATTTAGCCATTTTTAAAGAAATGAATGTACCGTATGTTGTCCCAGCCATTGAAAAGTTGTCGCACAAGCCACTAGAAATGAATTTTTCATCTTATCTTAGTGTATTGGCTCTTTCAATGGTTTTTATTATGGCCTTTTCCATACTTGGAAAGTATTTCTGGAAGCATTCTGTTAAATCAAAGCAATCGGAAATCAAAAAACAGAAAGAGGAAAGCAAGTATGTTTCCTTCAGAAAAAACCGCTTAAAGTTCCTAAATAAACAGCAAAAGAAGTACAGGGAGAGCGATTCCAAAGATACTTTTATAGGATATTCGGAATTTAAAGAGCGGGTGGAGCTTAAAGGTGATGAATTTAACTACCATATGTTAGCGGTAGGGGGCACAGGGACAGGGAAAACCACTTTGTTAGCTTCAGTTATGGAAGGAGCTTTAAATAACGATAAGTCAATCATATTTGTCGATGGAAAAGGCGAATATGCAGCCATGCAGGAGTTTAAAAAGTTTTGTGAAGCATACGGCAAAAAGGTTTATATGTTCTCTGAAGTCGATTCGTACACCTACAATCCTATAAAACATGGTACTCCGACAGAAATACGCGACAAAATAATGAATCTTTTTGAATGGAGCGAACCATATTATAAAAATTTCAGTTCTCGCTACCTTCAATTAGTTGTGAAGCTGCTAGATGAAACAGGAACCAAGAGAGAGCTTCAAAACGTTTATAAGCTTACAGGCCTTGAAGTTTTTAAGTTTTTTCAATCTTTTGAAAAAACAAAGGAAATTGAGGTAGAAGTAGAGGTCGAAAGAGTAGAAGAAATTCCAGAGGATCAGCCTGAAGAAAATACAGATTCTAGCCAGGAAGAAGACCAATTAGCTTCCCTGGGACTGATTCAAGAGCCAGAACAGAAAGCAAAACAGCCGGAAATCAGCCAGGAAGAGGACCAGCTCGCAAGCCTTTTCGGTTCAGTACCTAACCAGGAAGAAGACCAAAGCCTTTTTGGTTCTATGCCGCCTGAAGCAGAAGAAACGCCAGAAGAAACCCCGAAAAAAAGGGAAAAGGCAGCAGTAAAAACCAAAAAGAAAAAATCCGAAAAGAAAAAAACTAGAAAAGTGAAGGTTATGGAGCTTCAAAAGCAAACAGTCAAATATTTAGACGATAACCTCCAGGAACTAAAAGATATTTTTGTCTCAATCCTTGCGGATGAAGAAGCGGAACGATGCCTGACAGGGTTAAAAAACCAGCTTGGAGAGCTGCTGGAAAGTGATTTAGGCCATTTATTTGTAAGCTCTAATAAGGAAATTGATCTAAGACAGATAACGGACGAGGGAAATGTAGTGATTTTCAGCATATCCGGCAGCCGTTACAGGGATTACATTAAAAAGCTCGGCAAGATCATTATTTTAGATGTAAATAGCCTAGTAGCATACCGCCAAGCCACTGGTAAAAAGAAAACATTAACGATATATGATGAATTTTCAGCATATGGAAACGGTGAAATAGTGGACATTGTAAATAAATCACGGTCAGCAGGGTTTGAATGTATCATTTCCACTCAATCACTAGCAGATATTGACGCGGTAGAGCCATTTCTTACTAATCGTATTATTTCTAACTGCGGTATTTTGGCAACAGGTCGCGTTGAAGCTGAAGACGCGGAAAAGCTTGCAAGTCAGTTCGGAACCTTTGAAGACCAGGAAATTACCTCACAGGTTGAGAAAAAACACAATTTGCGCCAGGTTTACAGCGAAATGGGCACAGTGAGAGGGGTTGAAAGGTTCATAGCGCATCCAAACACTATAAAAAATTTACAGGTTGGTGAGATATTCATAAAACGAAAAATGAAAGAAGAAAAGGCGGGCACGTATACGCGCCGGGTTTATGTGAGAAACGCCTTAAATTTAGGAGGGATTAAACAAAGTGAAAATACCCGAAGCGTTGAAAAGTAAATTTAAAGCCGGGAAAACCAAGATGTTGAAGCAAGAAAGGAAGCTCAAAAGGAATAAGGCCGGAACCATTGTAACAGCTGGGTTTTATGTAGTTTTAGTGGCAATATTCTTTCTAGCTTTTCAATCATACACGAGAACAGGATTTATAAATGAAAAGCTCAATGGGTTTCAAAGTGAAGCACAGGCGCAGATAAAAGGCATTAATCAATCCGCTTTCGTTTCTTCCCCGGCTGGTGAGGATTATGCAGAAAGGTTTGCAAAAGACTATATAGCCATTCCAGCAGATAAGGAGGGCCGGGAGCAGCGGGTAGAAAAGCTTCAGAATTACTTTGCTGAAGGATTATCAATGGATCGGGTGGAAAACCTAGCAGACTTCAAAGGGAAGCGGGTTTTAAAGGATATAAAGCTTTATAAAATCGAGAATGTAAAGGCAGAATCAGCAGAATTATTTTTCAGAATCAACTATGAAGTTATTAATATCAAGGAAGTAAAAAAAGTTGAAAAGAAAGGCAAAACGAAAAGAGAAGTTACAGAGCAGCAGGAACAGCAGCCAATCAAAAAAGAAATGCTCATAGCCGTACCGCTTGGAACAAATGGCGAAACGTTCAATGTAATAGAGCAGCCATACTTTGAATCAATACCAACAGGGAGCAAGCTTGCAGCGGTTAAGGATCAAGGGACCAGAACAAACCAAGATTTTAAGAGAACAGAAGAAATCAAGGATTTTACCGTTCAATTCCTTACTTCTTATACGGAAAACACCAAAGAAGAAATGGCTTACTTGATGGAAAAGCCAGACAGCTTGAAAGGGTTATATCAGTACAAGGGATTGCAAGAAATAACGGTATACAAGGCCGGAAAAGGCAAATGGGATGTAAAAGCTTTAGTGGAATTAAAAGAGCAGGAAAGCGGCTTAGTGGTTAAACAGCCTATGACACTGACTCTTTCCATGCAGAATGAAAAATATTTTGTAGAAAATCTAAAACAAACACTAGGAGGAAAATAATATGCCAGATTTAACAGGATTAACGGATTATGCTTCAACACAAATTGCCGCGGTGATTTTCATTATTTGTTGTGTTTCATTGGTCAGAGCCTTTATTAATCAAAGATGGGGAGCTTTCTTTTCAAGTTTGATTTTCGGGATTGTTTGCTGGGTGGTAGTTGCTAATCCAGGAGAGTTTGAAGACTTAGCAAGTTCTGTATGGGGGTTAATTACTCGCGGTGGTTTATCGTGAGGGAAAAAGCCCGCTGTTATCGGAAGTTATGGAAAAAGCCAATAACCATACACAAGCTCGGCAAGGGCGATATGGCATTGACTTTCTCCAAAGGCATACAGGTGCGACAGATTCTTGTCGCACTTCTCATTTTAAGCGTGATTGCGTTTTTTCACAAATCAATAAATTCTATTATTCCTTTCCAATTTCAATTAGTTGTATATGGTCTGGTTCCCTGGATGCTTGCAGGGTGGATATGTAAACAAAATGTGAATGGAAAGCGGTTAGATCGTTTCTTTTTAGGATACTTCAAATTCCTTTATTACAGGCGGTACAGCTACAGCAGCAATAAAGCGGTGTATCAGCCTCAAATGAAGAAAAAGCAATCATACGGACAATATGAGGTGAAAATAGATGATTAAATTCCCGACTGAAGATATAAAAGACAATGTTTTTTACACAAAAGACAATAGCCCCTGGGCCTATTATCGAATAGGGGAAAATTCTATAGGGATTAACGATAAGGAACAGGAAGACAAGTTAATTTATAGCCTAAAAAAATTATCATGGCAGCTTTCCTCTTTTAAGGAAATTGACTATAAAATCATTCCCTTCCCCATTGATATTTCAAAAAAGATAGATGACATAAGCGGGAGATATGAGGGGCAATACGCTGAAATAGGGCGGTATTACGCAAATAGAGCCAAAGATATTTTGGCCGATGAAGTAAAAGAAGCGGTGGAGTACAAATTTTTTATAGGCGTGAAGCTGAAAGAAGAAAATTCAAGTGATGAAGGGCCAATGCAAGGCGTTTTAAAAGCTTTTAAAGGGATTAACCAGACCGTTAAACAGCTTACAGGAGCGGGCACAAGCTTTGACGTCCAGGAAACTGCAAAGAAGTTCAAAGCAAATGAAGAAGAAGCTTTTTCCGAAATCAGCGCATATTTAGAAGCGTACCGCCTGACAGAAGAAGAAATGCGGTATATGGTCCGCTATCAGTTCATGAGGGGGATAGGGAAGCCAGAGCAAAAAAAAGGCTTATATAGCCTTACAGAAGGCATTTTAGACCCACAGGAAGCGGGATTCTTGAAAATTGAGCAAATAGAAAAAGAATCATATTGCGCTTTCCTTCCCATTTCAGAATTACCCATTGATCTTTTATATTCTTCCTGGGCACATTCATTCCAGGCTTTCAGCTTCCCGGTTGAAATGAATATAAGAGCGGTATATAAGGGCCGGGAGCAGGACTATAAAGAAACCAACAAAATGAAAAAGCGGTTCAGGGAACAAGATGCGCAGCTTATAGAAGCGAACGAGGATGAGGATACATTAATTAGCCAGGGCCGTGTTCTCCTATATGAGCTTGAAAACGATATTAAAAACCAAAATAAGCCGGTAATTAGAACACATGCTCATTTTGTTGTCTATGGATCAACTAAAGAACAATGCAGGGCGCGGGCTAAATCAATCATTAAACGTTATGAAGAACAGTCTTTAGAGGTTGTGCAGCCTTTAGCGGATCAGCTGCTTTTATTTCATCAAGCTATACCAGGAGCGGAAATTGTGGCGAATGATTGGGAACAGCTTTTAACGCCAGAATCATTTGCAGAATCTTTATTTTCACTCACTAGGAAAATAGGAAATCACGCGGGATTCTATCTAGGTCGTGATATTTCACTACCAGGAGAAAGGTTAGAAAATTCAAAACAGTTAGTTTTCTTTGATCCATTCATAGCCCGCCTGGGAGTGAAAGGGAGCAAATATTCTTCCCCTCATTGCACTATCAGCGGACCCACAGGAATGGGGAAATCTTACTTGCTGAAGGATATCATTCTTAATTCAATTTTCATGGGGGCAAAGGTACTTATTACAGACCCAAAAAATGAACTAGAAAAGAAATTCAGATCGATAGGTGAAGACTATTTCAGCCAGATAGTGAATTCGTTCAACTTCATTACATTTTCAGCTGATATACAGGATGCAGGAAAGCTAGACCCGCTTACATTTTTGGAGAAAGAGGAAGCACAGGACACGGCACTTTCTATTCTTGAATACCTAGCAGAAATCAAAGGTGATGAAAGGGAGATTAAAACAGCCATTTCAGAAGCGGTTAGAACAGTGATAAAAGAAGAAAGCCAGCCGGGATTGCTGAAAGTAGTCAAACGGTTGAAAGCGGATCCAGTGGAAGCCGTGAAACATGTAGGGAATTATCTTTATGAAATCGGCACAAACGGCACAGCAAAGCTTCTTTTCTCGGATGGGAACGTAAAAGGGATAAACCTTTCCGAACAAGTAAACATCCTTCAGATTCAGAATTTAACACTTCCAGGTGAAGGGGAAAAACCTGCTAATCGTGATGAACATATAGCGGTGGCCTTAATGATTCCGCTTGCCAAGTTCGCGGCAAAGTTCGCCAGGGATGACAGTCAAACGAAATTAACGATATTTGAAGAAGCCTGGATGCTTACAAGCACAGGACAAGGGCACAAGCTCATTAAAGAAATGTTAAGGACGGGCCGCTCGTTAAAGTCTTCTGTATATCTTGTAACGCAATCTATATCGGATTATAACAAAGCGGATATCAAGGAAAATATCGGTACAAAATTCGCTTTCAAAGCAAAAACAGCAGAAGAAGCGGGCCATATCATTGAATACCTGGGACTAGAGGACAACAAAGCCAATAGGGATATGCTGAAGAACCTCACAGAAGGCGAATGTATCATGGAAGACATTTACGGAAGGACAGCCAAAATTAAAGCGGACGTTCTTTTCTCGGAATGGGTGAAAGCCTTCAATACAAAGGATGATAAAAACAATACAGCGGAATTGGAGGAAGCTTTCATATGAATCTGATCAAATTTTTATCAGCTGGTTTGATTATCGGTGTTCTGGTAGGTTGCGGACAGCAGCCGCCAGAGCAAGTTATAAATACCGCTTACGAGTGGGAAAAAGCTTATATGGACCGTGATTTTGAAGCTAAACAAGAGCTTTTATACAAGGAAGGGACATATGACATAGGGAAGACCGCTAAAAAGAAAAATTCAGGGCTGAAAAGCGAAAATATCCGTTATGAAGTCTATTTTGATAAAGAATTTGATTGGTATTACGTCTTTACAACCTATAAAAACCCAGGGCACGGAACCAAAGTTAGGAATGATTTAGTTATCCGGGAAAAAGATTCAGATTGGAAAATAGACATGGAAGCCAGTCGAGATATTTCTAAAGAGGATATTGAGGGAAAATTTGAGCGGATCGCCTGTATAAACTGTAAATAAGGGGAGGAAATCATGAAAGGATTTAAAAGATTGTTGTTACTTTGCTTTTCGGTCTTATGTATTTTGCTTCCCGCTTCAGTTTCAGCAGATGATCCAAAAATAGAGGTAAAAGAAAATGAGGAATATATAGGGCGGGTTTTACTTGAAGATAAGAAATATCCGCTAAGTCATTACAAGGTGGAAACACAAACAGGTGACAGCATCCTATCTTCAGGTGACAAGGCTTTAGCTGGTTTAAATGATGGGTTATGGAGCATTAACAAACAAATTGCTAAATTTACTATTTTTGCAGTTGAAACGCTAATGACATTTGATATTTTTTCTCAAATATCCAGCCAAGTATCGGTAATAAGTGAGCGGATATTTGATTCTTTTTCAGATATATTCCTTGGTTTATTTTTAACCTTTGCGGTCGGTGTAGCTGCTTATAGATATTATGTTAATCAACAGGTAGCAGCAGCGGTCAAAGCGTTTATAGGGGTTGTTTTGGTCCTTACAGCGAGTTTATGGTTTTTCAGTGATGTTGAGAAAAATGTTACTTGGATCAATGAAGTAAGTGCCGATATTGAAGGGGCGGCCAGTTCTACAAATGTTTTACTAACATCAGATGAATTCAACAGTAATGAGCCAGCAGACAAACAGGAAGGAACAGCGGTTTTAAGGAATCAACTTTTTGATTTAATGATAAAGAAACCTTACTTGCTGCTTAATTACGGGACAACAAAAGAAAGCAAGATTGTAAAAGAAGACCCGGAAAGAATCAATAATTTGTTAGCCATAAAACCATATCAAGAAGAAGCGAAGGAGAAACGGAAAGAAATTGTAAAAGAAGAAGTGGAAACGAATGAAAACTTTCATATGTCCGCTGATTATAGCGCGGAAAGGTTCGGCCAGGTGCTTTTGACCCTTATTTCCACTATAGCGGTATCTATCCCCGTTCTGGCAATGGCAGCTTTTAAATTTTTGCTTCAGTTGGGATTCCTGGCAATGGTGATATTTATAGGAATACCGCTGATTATCTCTTTAATTCCTACCTATGCGGAAACGGCAGCCGTACATTTTAAGGGAATAATTTATTTAATTCTTTATAAAGCTGCATTGGTTCTCTTAATAGCGATAGCAACAGGGATCGCCACGCTAATATATGAATCAGTTAAAGTTACGGACGGTTTAGAAGGCTTTATGCTGATAGTTTTTATTCAAGTTTTGGTTATGTGGGGAATTTTTAAATACCGTACACAAATTATGCAAGTTGCTTCAGCTGGTATGATCCAAGGCAATAATGCAGCTGAAAGGATTCAGCAATCAATTATGTATAGTGTATCAAATACCGCTAATAAAGGGCTGGAATTAACAAAACGTGTTACCAGTGAATCTATGCGGCTAGGTGGTAAAGCAAGGGAAACACTAGGACGGACAGAATCAGCCGACTATCAACAAAGCCCAGCAAGGACAGAATCAACCAACAATCAACAAAGCCCAGCAAGGAATTTAAGCGTTATTAATGGAGGGGGCCAGGGTTCAAATCCTTCTGCAGCAAATAGACAGGAAAGCTTAAATCAAGGTCAAAAAGGTTCCAATCAAGCAAGCGGAACAAATGAGGGCAAGGAAAAGGGATCGGTAGTTCCAATTAGTGATTGGAGGGAGAAAGCCGGGAAACAGCAACAAGACGGGGAGAAGCAACAAGGAAATAAAAATGAAGCAGCTCAATCACTTCACAGACAAGCAGAAAGCCAGTCAATCGATTCAATGGCTAGTCTAGTGAATTCCGGCCCACCTGCAGAAAACGAAAATGGATCAATTCACAGACAAGTTGAAAACCAACAATATGATTCTATTTCCAGCCAAGATAATCAAGCAGCCAGAGTACCGCAAGCGGAAAAAGAGAATGTTTCCGCTCATAGACAAGTTGAAAACCAACAATATGATTCTAGCCAAGATAATCAAACAGCCAGAGTACAGCAAGCAGAAAAAGATAATGTATCAGCTCATAGACAAGTTGAAAGTATGCAAAATGATTCTTTTTCAAGCCTAGCCAATTCAATACCGCCTGAAAGTGAAGTTTCCGGGTTTTATATGAACAGCAGCACGCCAAATTATGAAAATGTATCAAGGTTTAGACAGCCAGAACGCAAAAGAGAACAAGGACGCGGAAAAGGGCCAGAAATGGGGCGTAGAAGCAAAGAAGCCTATCCAGAAGCTAAAGGGTTAGGCCAGAGAGAAACAGCCGTTACACGGGAAGCTAGAGGGCCAAATTTCAGGAATGAAGCGAAAAGGATTAAATCAGAATGAGCCAGCTTGCAAATGTAGCAAAAAATACAGCAAAGACCGCAATTAAAGGGGCTTTGCTGAAAAACCCTTATACTTGGCTGGTTATGGCAATCGGACTTTTCTTGGCCGGGTTGGTTGCTATAGTTGCCTTGTATTTAATGGCTTACAGTAACGAGGAAGGCGCAGAAAGTAACACGAGCGGGGAATTTATACCGGGGGGAACAGCTCTGATTTCCCCGGATGTTTTAAGATATGAGCCGCTTGTCAGGAAATACGCGCTAGAAAATGGAGTCGAAGAACATGTTCCTTTGCTATTAGCGAAGATCATGCAGGAATCAGGAGGGAGGGTTCCAGACGTTATGCAATCCAGCGAAAGCCTGGGTTTCCCCCCTAATACCATTATGGACCCGGAATATAGCATAAAGGTGGGTGTAGCCTATTTTGCGGACATTCTAAAGAAAGCAAAAGGAGATATAAAACTAACCTTACAGAGTTATAACTTTGGTGGGGGATTTATAGATTATGCCTTGGATCGGGGCGGCTATTCAAAAGCGGTTGCCGTTGAATTCTCAAATATGATGGCTGCAAAACAAGGATGGGATCGGTACGGTGATGTGAATTATGTTGAAAATGTATTGCGTTATATGCCCAATACAAACGCTATTCCTGTAAACGCTAAGGGCTTTCTACTTCCTATAAATCAAGTCAGAATAACTTCTCAATTCGGAATGAGGGTTAATCCAGTTACAGGGGTTTATAAATTACATGCCGGTTCTGATTTTGGTTGCCAGCGCGGGGATGCCATTTATTCAACAAAAGAAGGGAAAGTCACGAAAGCGGGTTGGCAGGACCCAGGAAACCCAAAGGCCGGATATGGGCAAAGGGTTACTATCCAGCATGGAAGCAATTTAGAGACTCTATACGCTCATTTATCCGCTATCAATGTAAAGGCAGGGCAAACAGTCAAAGCCGGGCAACAAATAGGAGCTTGCGGGACCACAGGGAGCAGCACAGGGAACCATTTACATTTTGAAATTGCGTTGAATGGAAAAAAGGTTGATCCATTGCCATATGTCAGCAGCGGAAAATAAAAAAGGGGGCCAATCATGAAAAAAAGGATGCTATTAATCGGTGGTGTATTGTTTGCCTTAATTGCTTTTTATGTATCAAGCTTACAAAATCAGCTGGCCGAAGCTACTTCATTAAAACAAAGCTACCAGGACGAAATCAAAAAGCTTTCTACATTCAAAGAGGACGAAGCAAAAAAAGCAAATAAAGCCTTCCTACAGTATTTTTTCAACTATGAGAACGTAAAGGAGCGGAACAAGCAAATAAAGCCGTACATGACGGACCAGGCTTTCCAGGCGGTCGATTATAAAGGGGAGTCAGAAGCGGAAGTTCATGTTTCCGCTTCAAACCTTAAAAGCTATGAGTATAGGGAAAACAAAACATCAGCTGAATATATCACGGAATTGGATATGAAAATCAATGTAGAAGGTAACAGCAGCAAGGAACAGACAATGATAAAAACAGAATTGATTTTCGTTGAGGGTGAAGGCTGGAAGGTGGATCATGTAGAAATGATTTATGGTCCAGTGGAAAACCATGAAGGATTAACCGATTAAGGATTAAACCATTCCGGCTTTTGAAAAAGCCTAGCCAAAACTTTTAATATGTGGGGAGATTCCCCACGCCCCTTTGCCGCTCGCCACTAGGCAACTTCAAAACGGGGGTTTTGAAGGGCATGAAAGCTTCTTTGGGATAGATAACTTATCAACTCCTTAAATTCCTTCCCTACGGTCAGTCAGACATTTACCGTTGACAAGGCCAAGCCTAGCAAATATACCAGGAAAAGAGGAAATGATTAAGGATTTCAATAAAGGAATAATGTTTTTTTGCTTAAAGATAAGGGGCCTTTAGGGCCTTTTTTATTTTTACAATTGGGTTACACATTGAAACAAATGAGGTAAAATATAACTATGTTGGGTTTGAGATACTTTGTCCTCTAAGAAGAGGTTAAAGATGTTAAAAATATTCTCGCATTCTTCTTTCTCGACAAGGAAGAAACCAAGCAACAACAACAACAACAACAAAGGGTCAAGGGTTAGAAATTTAGCCTTTGCCCTAGGTGTGGTCCTGGTAATAGCATTCGCACTTGGAATGTTAGGAGTCCCTATATTTAGTGCTTATGCATTAGTTGCAGGTCATATAACCGGGGCACAGTTTGTGTCCATTATGGGGCTATACACACCGATATATGAACTTATTTCCGAGTCTATCCTCGGAACGCTTCAAGTAATACCAAGTATTATACCTATGATCTAACTCTGGGTAGTTTCTCGTCACTCTAGCCAATAGCCTGTATTGAAAACAAGCCGTTTATGCGCTTTAGGGAGTGATGACCCCTATGGGACCTGCAAAAAATTCAGGGGGCAAGGCCTCGGTGTAAATGGGCGGTTGGATATGCAAAATACACAGAAAAAAGGGTAGATGTGATGAGCATCTACCCCTTTTTTTATGAAAAATGACTGTTATTGGCTATAACAGTTGAGAGCTGCTGTTTCTAGGCATCAAACAGCACTTGTAAATCTAAAATTAATTTGCTCTGATAACGCATGCATTTGAAAATCTCTCCCTTGAACATAAACACGTCTTGTACCGGTCTGATTACCTGAAGTTCATAACCTCCAATACGAGCGATTTTTTTCGAGGCTCCTGCCTGTCACCAGGTCTAATGGATTTAAAGAGTTATCAATTCTGCAGCATCTTCTTAAAACTTCTCGACACTTATATTATAGCACTAGCGATAAAGTTGTAAACAATAACTGTATGTAAATGGAAGCGAATGGCCATAAATGGCTCATTCCCCCTTGTTTTGGGGTGTGAAGGCGGAGGCGGTCTTATTGGTGTATCTGTATAAAGATTAAAAAGAAACGGTAGGAGCGGAAGCACAGGCGGTTTGTCGGGTACGATTGGCAGAGCAAGCCGGATATCTTAATCCTCGTTTTGGGTATGTTCGGCTTGGCGATAGACACAAACCCGACAAAATTCGTAAGGCAAGGGTAAAGGGTGGAGATTTTTTTGAGTGGTTTTCTCCAAAAAATACTACCCGGCCCTTTCCTGGAGAATAGCCTTTTCAGTTAATAATGAAAACCAGGGTTTAAAGACAATTGTGGATTACAAATAAACCGTTTCCCTGAGAAACTCCTAGAAGATTGAAATAAAATGTTTGTTTCGTCTATTGAATTACCATAAAATGGAGGGGGGAGTGGACAATAATATTGAAAATAAAAGGAGAGATGTAAATGGCGACGAAATGTCATGTGGTTATATCAACGGAAAAAGAAATAATAAAAGATAAAGATTTGATTTTCAATTATGTTAAAAAAGATATTAAAAAACTTCAAAATTTCAATATCCTTAGCACTTCGATTAGTAATTCCATAAGAAATTCATGTGACACACACAAACAGGTTGTTCAAGAGCAAAAAACTATAATGGTAGATTTGAATCTTCCAATAAATGAATTTCCTATTAATGAATTGGAATATAGAGGTAATATTTATCCGTTTTCAAAGACACGTCTTACTGTTAATGGTGAGGTTAATTATCCGTTTATTACGTATATATTTGACGGTGGAAAAGAAAAATTAGATTTAGATCCATTATTTGAAGAATTTATAGAGAGCCTAAAAAAAGATGAAGAATTCGCAGAGTTCAAAAAAAGAACCTGGCCCAATGGTTTTACGAACAAATCGGATAAAGAAATATTTGAAGACTTTTTTGTTGAAAGCTAAAAGTTGGTGAAGAATTTAAAAATTATCGAACTTTATTCTAAAATTTTCATAAAGCTACAACATTAGTTAACCTCTTAATCCTTGTATATCAAAGATTAACTAATTAGTTTTGGTTAACCTTTAAACGAAATGGACCTCGATAGAATATATGTTTCAAAACAAAAACCCCTTTCATTAGATTGGGGTTAAGGTTCACTTTCCAAAAAGTCGAGAGAAGAAGCCTTTTTTTTCTGCTTTAATTGCTTCTATTTCCTCTTTAGCAGCAGCCACTTCTTTTTTAGTGGTTTCCACTTCTTCTTTAGCCATTAATAAAAGCTGATTTTCCTTTTGATCCAGCTTTTTTACCACGGCAGCGGATACTTCTTCTACTATTTTATCCAAACGTTCATTAAACCGTTTATCTCGTTCTTCTTCATATTTAGTTTTTTCGCTTAAACGTTCCACTAAAACGCGGATCAGTTCGGATTGTTTTTCTATGGTTTTGTCTTGCTGGTCCATTCTATCCGCTATATCTTGTTTCAGGCGCGTTATATCAGAGGGTATAAGCGTATCTATAGGGAATACAGACTTACTTTCATATATTGCTACAATTGACTTTGCGGCCGTTTCAAGAGTTATGCCAGGGCGGTTCCGTTGCTTTATAAGTTCTTTGAACATCATAATGTTTGAATCGGTATAATTACGGTTTCCTTTTTCATCTTTAAGGAAGTTATAGCCGTTTTGTTCCAGGAGCCGGGCATACTTGGTAACGGTTTGTCTTTCTATACCTAGATAATCAGCTACTTCCCCAGGAGAGTAAAGCCTTTCTATTTGTTCCGTATCGTCCATAATGGTAAAAAACCCCCTTTCCTTTTTAAATTACAATTAGGATTATAACATTCTATCGAAACAGATTCTTTTCCTTCTTCTTTTATGGAAAGAAACGTCCTTAAATCGAGCAAAAACGCGCTGTTTAGTTGAAGAAGAATGACATTATTTTATTGATTAAATAGAGGGTTTTTAATAATAAATATTGAAAACATTGGTGATTTGAAAAGGGGGAAGGTAATCGTGGTCGATAAGGTAGAGTTGGTTGATAATACGTATAAAAGGGCTTTTTTTGAACTGGAAGAAACGGATGAGTTCATCAATATCAGTGCTAATCAAGATGTTGCTAAGGTCTTTTATACGCTATATAACCGATGTAAAAGATTGTTCATTACCATGCTGTATATAAAAGAAGCACCAGACAAAAATGTCACATGTTATGAAGCATTGCCATTGTTAAGAACATTTATCGAAGCCTATTTCCATTTAACTTATGTGATGTCTGAAACAAACAACACAACGATTAAAGAGGGTTATGAAGCTTTAGAAAAGAATTCACACGCCAAGCGGGCAGCTAAATTAAAACATGCAGATGGTTTAACTGTAGAAGATATGGAATTCATTAAGGAATATCAAGGCTTTAAAATGCCAAGAGAGTATGAATTTTTAGATGATATGAGAAAACTATCTGCTAAAACCAATCAACTACAAATATACCGGACACATTATACTGATCTTAATTCATATATACACTTCAATCCTAGTACGGTTTTGAACCATGGACAGGTGCATGAGAATAAATTCATTTTTAATTTTAATGAGTCTCAAGATAGAGCGGATTATACATATATTGAAAGAGTCATTTATGCTATTGGCTTGTTGTTTATATGCGAAGTCAATAACTTTTTAAATAATAAGGAGTTAGAGGGGAAAATCGGTGATTTAATCGGGGGTATTCATAAAGAAGTCTTTGGTATAAAGGACGAAGAAACGTCTAAATAATTGTATTAGGAAACCTAATGTAATTTTAAATCATTATGTTGGGGTATAATGGATAAAAAGAATGGTAATTTAGGAATTTAATGGTTGACAACCCAAATTAATTTGTGATAAATTTGGGTGTGGGGATACTATGCTCCCATCCGTATTACTAAATATTCTGAATATTCAACCCGAAAAACAGGCAAAAAAAAATGCCCCTGTCGGGTGCTTTTTGTGTTGCTTTTTTTCTTGAGTCCTCCGGGGAACTTTATCCCTGTTTATATACATTTGGTTAGGTACGCCACGCAATGTACCAAATAAAATAAAGGATTGATTACTATGGAGTATTTATTTTTCCCGTTGCCCTTGCTTAGCCTTATGAGCCTTCGTTGCTCTTTGGAGGTGAAAAGGTTATGAGAAAACTTGATACAAAAGATATTTACCTAATACTGTTTGGTCTCTTTTTTGGTCTGGCGGCCTCAGAAGTGGTAATGATGTATATTCCCGCTGTAATTCTGTTTGGTTTTACTATTCCTACTGGAATTTTGTCATTCGTCACTTTCATATTGCTAACAGCTTTTGCATTTCTGATTGGAGTCGGATACCGCAAAGCTATAGCGAAAATTGCTTCTGATGTGAAAAAACATTTAGATATGTAGGTCCCCACCTACATACAAGATCTATTCCCTAATAGATCTGACGGCCATCCTATCCCCATAGGGTGGCTTTTTTAATTCTTATGAGATTCATGCTCATAATATGTTGAGTATGAATATTCGTGAGGAGAGATTCTATCTCACTTCGGCGTTCCAGTAAAACCAATATATGCAACGCTCAGTAACTTACTGACTCAGTCTGGTAACATTAATGTTACCATTAATGTTAACAAAAAAACTCTTATCTTGAAAGTTTTTTTTATAAATTATTGGTTTTTTTTGCTTTTCCCCATTGATTTTCTTTTAAAAAAAGGATATATTAAACGATTTTCTTTAGAAAAAGGTCCTCACACCCCTTTATCCTCGCCAATTTCCTATAAAGACATACATAAGAAACTGTTTTTTTTAAAATACCCATTATAAATTAATTTCAAAACACATTATGCTTTGGCTCATAATTCAGTTGTCTTTGAATGTAGTTTGTTTTCCTAGTCCAAAGGATCCTATTAATGATAGTTCTATGTAACGAACTAGAGATAAGCAGATAAACAGCACAGCATAACCTTTAATATTGATTGTGTACAAAATCGCTAAAATGTTTTAATACGTTGTTTCTTTCTTTCTTTCTTTCTTCTTCAGTAATGCCAATATAGCGCAGGGTGACAGAAGGATGGTAATGATGCAAGATTCTTTACAGCATGGCAATATCTTTCGTAGCCTTGTAAAACTAATAGCCGAACGTTTTTCGTAAGGTATGGTTGCTGACATGTTCCACCCTAGGGAACTCTGCAGCCTTATTTAATTGCCTGTAGGCCTGAGTAGGGGTAATGGGGCGTTCTCCCTTTTCGGATGGAAATAAATAGGTGCTCTGGACCTTTTGGACGTATTCATAGACATCCTCGAAGCAATTCGAGATATAGATGTCGAGGATTTTTTGCGTTTTGCCTTCTTTGACCCGGAGAATTTTGTGTTGGATTTATGGTTTATGGTGTGATGGTATTTGTAATTCCGTTCGAAATATCGGAGGGAATTCACACGAGAATGTAGAATAGGTGAATTAAGAGTGATATCAGTGTGAAGGGAATGTGAATCATGAAAATCAAGGAAATATTGGACGACCTATTGATAACCGGAAATACCATAGCCAAGATTGCAAAAGAGAAAGTTCGTATTGGTGAGAAGAAGTTAAAAGAAGCTTTACACAATGCTGGATACGAGTATCGAAACTCTGGTCAAAAGGGCTGGTACTATGTAGGTGAAGGTGAAGAACCTCTTTATACATCAGTGTTTGAGTTCATCAAATCAAATAATAGTCACCCTAAGGTGAAACGGACTACACCTATACATGCATTTAACGTGAATCAAAGTTCACACGACATGAAAAAGGATTCACACCCTATTCCCCTCGAAATGAATAGCCCACTAACTCAAGATAAAAGTTCGATTCCCCCGGAATTCACACCAGAAGAAAGAGCGATTCTTAGAGATTTAATAAGAGGATATGTTCTTAACGACCAGCAAGATAGTCATGGCGATGACTTGTATCAAAGGGTAGTGACATTAGAAAAAGGCAAAAAGGTACGGAAGACGATTGTCATAAATGAGGAAGTTGGAGTTTTGCTGGATAGCTTCGCAGAACAACAGAAATTCAATAAATCCGATCTTATTGAAATTGCTATCTTAGATTTGGTTAAAAAGTACAATTAACCTCCAGCTCTTTTTTTCTGATTATACATCAATCTCAATCATAAAGGATTCTAAAAGTTATAAGTTCTAGAGACTTGAAAAAACACCTCAATTCCCCCTTAAAATAACCATTCGCAATGTCCAGAAGTTAGTATAGAATAAAATTACAGAAGTTAATTAACTTTTAGACAAATGAAAAGAGGTTGTACATAATGGCTATTATAGGATACGGACGAGTAAGCACCATTGATCAATCATTAGATTTACAGGAAGAGAAGTTAAAAGAATATGGCTGTGAGAAGATATTCATGGAGAAACAAAGTGGTGCTAAAAGTGATCGTGAGGAACTGATTAAGGCC
>NZ_JAGGQN010000052.1:0-6981 GCF_018613275.1 Bacillus sp. ISL-4 | reverse complement strand
TAGCTTGATGGGCATGTGACGCTACCCCTACTAAACAGAATCGTTTAAAACTTATAGTTTTTAGAAAATGATTATTGTTATCATTCACATTAATATTAAAAGGCAAAATAAAAACCCCACCAAAAAACTGGCAGGATTTTTATTCCGGGCTGTAGTCAGCAGCAAAAATAAGAACACCGTTCATTGGTGTTCATCTATGGCCTAAGAATTTTTTGAATATCGGGAGGCATGAATTTCATTCTGTTGTTTAATTCCCAAATATCCCACCAAAATTGTACCAGCCCATGAATTTTGTAAAACCAAGTACTATTTGGTGAATGGAAGCTTCTAACTACTTTTTCATTGTAGACAAGTGATGATGCATTATGAAGAAATGGGTGTATGCGTGACTCAATAAAAGTTCCAAGTTTATCTGCTGTTGCCATGTCTAGGTCGTTCGGGTCGCGATGAAGTAGTCTTTGTTCATCGGATTCGAATGTTGGATTCCATGACCAATCTATTCCTCCTTCTTCTGGCGGTAATATTAAACCTTGGACCTTTAGTTCTGTTGGAATTGCTGTCCATGATGGTGCAAGTAAATTTGGATCTGCGTTAGGTTGTTTATCATACCATTCATGAACTAGACCTATAAAATTGCGGTGAAATACGAGAAATTCTAAGCCACCTCCATCTTGATTAAATTTTTTGTTTCTTGTTGGCAGTCCTGGATGTTCTTCTGGTTGATGCCAAGCATGATGCAAATCAGCCAAATAATCAGGGAAATTAGGTATTATCATTTGTTATCCTCCTTTTTGGGTAGAAATTTTAAACATTTTATTGTTTGAGAATTTCTAAGTTTTATTACTGGAAATTAAGTGCCAATTGGGATAGTGTCTGAAAGTTATAAGTTCTAGAGACTTGAAAAAACACCTCAAATTCCTCTCAAAATAACCCTTAACAATGTCCAGAAGTTAGTCTAGAATGAAATTACAGAAGTTAACTAACTTTTAGACAAGCAGAAAGAGGTAATACATAATGGCTATTATTGGATACGGACGTGTTTCAACTAAAGATCAGGACTTGGCTTTACAGGAAGAGAAGTTAAAAGAGTATGGTTGCGAGAAGATATTCATGGAGAAGGAAAGCGGTGCTAAATCTGACAGGAAAGAACTTGCGAAGGCATTGGACAACTTGCGTGAAGGTGACAAGCTGGTTGTATATAAAATTGACCGCCTAGCTAGAAGTACATTTGATTTACAAAAGATTGCTAAGGATTTACAAGACCGTGGGATAGTCTTAGTATTCATTAAAGAAAATATCGACTTCTCCACTCCAAATAGAAAGTTAATGTTTACTATGCTGGGTGCTATTGCTGAGTTTGAACGTGATTTAATTAAGGATAGAACAGCAGAGGGACGTGAAAGGGCAAAGGCACAGGGTAAGCATATGGGACGTAAAGGAAAGGACGAGAAGGACGTTAAGAAGGCTTTAAAGTTGTATGAGGAAAGAGAGTCTAACGGTTTAAGCGCTAATGATATAGCTAAAATGACAGGTGTTCCACGTTCTACAATTTACGCTAAAGTGAAAGAGGCGACTAGCAATAGCTAATCGTCTTTTTTGTGCATTTTTTTTATTCTGGGGAAGTGCTGTATAAACCAACCATAGAAGGGATATTTTGCACACATTTATACAAGTTTTAAATTCAGGAAACATAGAGTTTCTAAGGTTTCACCCCATCTTACCCTGTTGTGCTTTAGATAAAAAGAAAGCACCCGTAATGGATGCCTTACTTTTCAATCTTCATCTTCATCATAAGTTGGATCAGTAGTGATGGTAAGCGTTTTATCCAAGCTTACTTCAATTTTAGTATCCCAGCTAGTGTTATCCACTTTAAGGATATCGTCGTTTACTGAAAATTTTAGAACCATTTCTTCTTCATGAAGTACTACATAGCTTTTGTCATTAGAGTACACTGTAAAATCTGGATGTGCTATAAGTTTCCAGCCATCGACTAATTCTTTTTTGATAGTTTCCATGAAAGTCCACCTCATTTTATGTAATACCTAAATTATACAATAACATGATGTAAAAGTAATAGTTGGAAGTTCTTCGTACAGGATAAAGTACCATACGAATATCTCGTACCCCATTATGAACTCTATTTTGTAGGTGATTGGATTGTGTCTAAAAAGGCTCTACACTATTGAGATTGTGAAAAGATGTACTTAAACTAAAGGGGCAGGTTAGTTGAAGAAGGATAACGAAAACTAAAGTGGAAAATGAAACAAAAAGGAGCAATAAAAATGATTGTAGAGGTGTCTTTAGGACCTGATACACAATATGTTCGATGTCCTGCCAAAGTAGGAAGAAATATTAGTCCTTTGTTATAATTGGTCGATATAGAAAACATGTCACTTTGCTCGGTAATTGGCACATATTTCATTCGATAAATAGCAAAACAACCATGAGAAGTTATTAAAACTCGACTCACAGTTGTTTTAACAAGAATATTCATAATCTTTTCCGTTACTCTTGAATATAAACACTTTCACCGATATAGGCATTTTGCTCTAGATTATTAATTATAAAATCTGCCAAGTTGACACGACGAATCTTACTTCTAGCCGATTTGCCTTTGAAATCGCCGTGTTTATAAGGTGTCTTACCTTCTTCATAGGTGATCCATGAAGGCATAACAATCGTATAATCCAGCCCAGATTCACTCACCATTTTATTTTGTTTTGGCATATCGCCAAACCAGGGACTAAAAGGTATAAGTGCTAATCTTGTAAGAAAACCTAATTTTTTACGTGCTTCAGGACTTGTTCCAAAAGCTGTTAAAAGCTCAAGACGTTTTATATTTTGATTTTTCATAGCTTGAATAATATTTGCAGTAGACTTTGCAACCCCGCCTGAAACTGCAAATACAATAATGACTGCATCGTTATTTGCTAAAGTCAGTTCAATATCAGATATATCATCATAATCCACTGCAATATGTTTTACTAACGGGTGAGTGCTTAACGTTTTACCTCTACGCGTTGCTGCTACTACGTGATGTCCACGATTTATTGCTTCCTCCAAAACATACTTGCCGACCGTACCACTCGCTCCATATAGTGTAACTTTCATTGTTCTCTCCTTATTCTGTATGCTGAATTGTTTAATAAGTTCTAAAAAAAGTCCTGTCTTATGACAGAACTTAGATTAGATGTTTATTTAAGATTTTTCGTAAAAAATTCTACTATTTTATCAAATGGAATTTTTTCCATATGATCATATAACGTCGAATGCCATGCATCTAAGACAATTAATAATTCTTTTGGTTCTTTAGCTTTTTCATAAGCCACTTCACTTAAAGGCTTTGAGAATGCATGTTCTCCCACGATAAATAAAGTTGGTCGTGGCGAAATTTCATCAATATAATTCATAACCGGTGTATTCATAAATGAAAATGGCATCGTCGCATTCCAGCTACCATTTGATAGAATTGAATTTTCATGGAAGCCACGTGGTGTTCTATAGAATTCAAACGTTTCTTTGGTATCCATATCCGGATTTTCAGGAAGTTCTGCTGGCAATTGATCAGCCATTGGTGCGAATGTACCATTTTCTGCATCCGCCCAGCGTTGTTGACTTAATGACTCGAGCAGTTGTGTACGTTGTTCTAATGGAAGACCACCCAAACCTGCTGAGTTGTCATACATCGATACTGTTGCGATAGCTTTAACACGTTTATCCATAGAAACTGCATTAAGAGCAATTGAGCCCCATCCACATATACCAATCACACCGATACGTTCACGGTTAATATTGGATTGAAGTCCTATTCCATCAACGGCTGCCATAAAATCTTCAGTGTTGATATCTGGTGCTGCAACATTACGGGGTGTCCCACCACTTTCACCCGTGTATGAACCGTCAAAAGCTAGTGCAGCGAATCCAAAAGATGCCATCTCATTGGCATATCGCCCAGATGCTTGTTCTTTAACAGCTCCGAATGGTCCACCGATTACAAGTGCAGGAAGTTTTTTGTCGTCTGCATCTTTTGGTAAATATAAGTCACCAGCTAATTCTATACCAAAACGGTTTGTAAAACGGATTTCTGTTCTTGTAACTTTTTTATTTAATTCAAATGTAAATTTGCGCATGTTTTTTTCTCCTTCTATTAGAAATTTAGTCTCTGCTTCACAACTTATACATTGAAAAACGGGCTACTTTTTGACCATATATATTTTTATTAGAAACTAATTCTTTCGCAACCATAATAACAAACATGTTTTTTTAATCAACCTACACAGAAAGTAAGATGGTAAACACTTCATTTTGAAATTTCTTTTCCTTCTTTCATTGAGATTTCCTCCTTCAGTATGCTGCAGGTAGTAAAATAACATACACAAGAAATAATGCGCGTTGATGTATTATTTCTTCTGTGTGTATAATATAAAAGGAAAACAGGATGTTATCAAACGTCAATTTCGATGAATTCACGCATTAATGCACGAATTGATTGGAATTGTGCATTAATTTTCAAGAAAGTTTAGGGGCTATGATAATGATGAAAGTCGATAGAAGGATACTTAAATCTCAAGATGCCATAAAAAACGCTTTTGTTAAACTCATGTCAGAAAAAGGGTTTGATAAAATTACGGTAAAGGATATCTGCAATGGAGCGAATGTGGGAAACAGAACGTTCTATCTTCATTACCTTGATAAATATGATTTATTGGATAAACTCATTGAAGGACATATGCAGGAGCTTAGAAAATTATGTGACCCTCTGTCTGACATGAGCTTTAAAGAAGCTCATACTATTTGGTTTGAATACCTGGAAAAGCATTATTTATTTTTTTCAACGATGTTAACAGGGCAAGGGGCTTTTGCTTTTCGGAAACACTTCTTAGAATTAATCATCGAAGAATTAAAGCATGACGAAAATATCATCAAAGGGAAAAACGAGGGGGTCAGTGAAGCCCTGATTCTTACCTTCCTTGGGTCAGCTATCGTAGGGGTAATTGAAACCTATCTCATGAAAGGAATTCCTGATTCGCTTGAAGTTGTAGCAGAACAACTGGGGATGTTATTAGAAAGGAATCTGTAATTGGGAGAGATTCTATTTATACAATTAAATTGGATAATTTCAGAGGGTAATCAGTTTACATATCGCCATATTATCGGAGGGGAAGAAGTTGGAGTGTGGGCATCTTCTCTTTCTTTTTGTCTGGATAAGTGTACTTTTACGAACAGTTTAGGGAATACATACTTTCTTTAATTATTAAAAACTTATTACTAATTTGAATTTAATTACTATAATCGAATTAGAGGATTAGATTACCAATTAAAATTAATGGGGTGCGAGGAATGGAGGAATGGAGGAATGGAGGAGTAAAAAAGGGGGTTTTGTGAAGAAATTCACTTAAACTATCGGGTGCGTTAGTTCATTAAATAGCTGTGACGCTCAGCTTTTTTCTTATGGAGCCAAAGGTGCCGGATGGTAGTATATGATTGAGCAGTCAATGTAAGATGTTAATTGTTCTATTTTTGGAACAATGAAGAAAAAAATGAAAGTGGGGATTACTACTATTAAAAAGAAAAGCTTTTATGCCATTAATTTAATATTATTGCTATTATTAGCGGCTTGCCAACAAACATCAGAAAATTTGAATTTTAAGGGTGATAGTGAAAGTTGGTCAGCAAAACTTAATGTAGTAAAAACTGATAACGATAAAGAAACTAAAAAGTTTGCATTACAGTTCAAAGGAAAAGATTATAAAGCAGTTGAAAACCTTAAATATAAGATTAATGCGCCTAATTATGCTTGGGGTATGGGCGATATTGAATTGAATAGTACTGGTGAATACAAAACACATAATAATGAAAAAGGTGAATTTTCTACGTCAAAAACTGATGTTATCGATATAGAAGTGAAGTGGAATGGAAAGGTTGAAAACTTTTCGTTAAACAATAAGGAGTAACTTTTTGATTATTTTTTGCATTTAAAAGGAAGATGATCTGTATGCACTTAAGCTCTTGAATAATGGATAACAAAGTTCTTGTTCAACTAAGAGGTGCTTTACTTCAATAAAAACCACAATACTCCAACCTAATACATCATGTTAATAACTTTGATTTCTACTTTTTTTCTGTTCATAAAGATAAATTTTGGAGGTACCGCTTTTTAGCGTACAGATGTTTTCGGTTCATGAACTTTATTTAAGTAAGATAAGAAGCTTTGGTTATTTTTAACTATTTTAATAATTAGTTTATTCTGATATTATGAAAGGGATAAAGATTGGAGGAGGAAATAACATAAAAAGCTTATTTTCAATCTTAAGTACCTTTGTGTTAGTTCTGGTAGGTGGAATGGTATTAAGCACTTCTTCTGCTCAAGCAAGTGTTCCTCAGTATTCTTTTCAAACAGAAGATGGAAAATGGGATGGTGAAATTGGAAACCCTAACAAAGGTAGTGACTTAGAGGTAGAACTAGTTTCCCCAATCTATTTAAAGTCCTCTTCTGGAAGTGTGTTATTGACTAATTATAGTAACTTATGGGCTCGTCTCTGCAATGCTAGTACTGGAAAGTGCACAGGCTATCATAGCTTAGCAGGTGGAAGTACATTATTCACGGATATGAAAATTGGTAAATTTTATGTTGATGTGAAAGATGGATATTCCTCTGGCAAAGTATATGGAAAACTACAAATTATTTTCAAATAACTTTTATTACTTGCTACTCATTTTAAATGGGTAGCATTTTATTTGAAAAGTTTCGAAAATAAATTAATATTTAAATATTTTTGTATAATTTACTATCATTGAATTTTACAACTGCCCTTTTAGAAGGGAAGCTTACTGACATAACTAGCACGTTCACCAACGCTACAAAGGGTACGAGCCACAATAATACAAGATACAGGAAATGTTGTTTGTGTGACATGAAATATAATTTGATACTTTGTTATTGAACTAATGGGTGCGTTTGCTGAAGATCGGAGCTGTCTT
>NZ_JAGGQN010000051.1:0-52628 GCF_018613275.1 Bacillus sp. ISL-4 | reverse complement strand
ACAATTGGGGTGCAGTTCAAATTTTAGAGTTCTCTTTCAAATATATTAAATATCTTATTTGGAAATTATGTATTTTTCTTTAAATATTGGACTCAATTCGCTCCAAACATCAAATTTATTGCCATTTAAGTCAAAGAAAACAAAGTTTCTTCCAGAGTGTCCTCTGTTTTCAATTTCTCCAACTCTAATTTGTTTGCCAATAAAATCCTTATGTATAGTTTCTAAAGCACTTAACCCGTTGACTTCAAATGTTAATGAAAAACGTTCTTCGCCGTGAATATCATAAAAATTTGAGCTTTGATTTTCTTTAGATTTCACAAGAAATATGCTTTGATTTGCAAAGTTAAGTATTGCCTTATCTTCATCTTTATAGCTCAATTCAGCCCCCAATTTGTTCACATACCATTCCGAAGAAAGTTCTACATTTGATACTGGAATATAAGTTGTACCAACTCTTAATAATATTTCACTCAATCATTTCTCCTCCTTATAAGTTCTCTATTCGGAAAATTCTGATAACCTGAATTTATCATAGGTAACACATTTTGAGAACAGACAACTAACAACAATCAACTTGTTAACCGGTATGTCGTCATTTCGATGACTGATTTGGTCTAAGAATTGAATCCAACTCAAATAATGGTCGAGGTATTTTGTTGCCACGCCATTAAATCGATTCATCCAGCCCTTCAAACGACTATGTCGGTCAGGGACGGATGTAAAAGCCGATTGGATAAAGCTATTGGTTCTAAACTATCTCCTTCCAATGTTCTTTGTACAGATGCTTGGCGAGCATTTATGACTTATGCCAAAGAAAAAGGACTTGAGCATTACAGATCTAAATCAGATGGTAAGGAACGGGTTCGAGGCATATATCATATTCAAAATGTGAATAGTTATGAGTATTAGTCACATCAGTAAACGTTTTCCCGCGATTCTTGCAGCGGTAACGTTGGCGTTCTAATGTACGGCTACCCATTTTCACATTATATTTACCGAAACGAACGGCGTTATTAGAATGGCAATGAGAACAGGTAAATCCATCTTTATGTTTCCTTTCAGAAACCTCTTTAAATACAGGCTCGCTTGCAGAATAAGAGGCTAAAGAGTTCGTGAAAAACTCTTTAAGACGGTATTGGTCTGCTGTACTTAGCTTTCTGATTTCTTGGATAATGTCCTTCAATGTCATTCTTAACAACTCGCCCTCGTACTTTTTGATATATTTTAGAACGTTCGTTCGTATTTTTCAAATGCCAACAGAGTTATTTTACAGAGCTATTTTCTAAAAAATTGCCTATATGTCAGGAAACAATCTGCATGCTGTCCACTGACATATAGGCAATCTACTAAAGAACAATATTATACATTCGATGTTGCTTTTAGTTTTATATTTTCCTCGATCTGCGGTTTATCATAGCTGCCATACCTCTCTTTCACAACGAGTAACGCCAGGGCAGCCATTATGCTCGGGACTGTGAAGGCCATAAATGCATTTTGTGGCGAATAGTTTGCAGCCAGCAATAATCCTATTAATGTAGGGGCAACAATCGCTCCAATTCTACCAAAAGCCAAGGCCCAACCTATCCCGGTGGTCCTTATCTCCCGCGGATAATATTCGGATATATACGTATTGGCCAAATTCATCGTGCCCACTGTACAGGCGCCTCCAAAAGCGATCAGAATATATAATGCTAGTACATTTGAGGTCAATCCTAATATGACAAAACAGACAGTACCTATGGCACAGAGGGAAACAAGTACTCTTCTATGGCCTATTTTCCCAACCAAGTACCCTCCAATTATCGATCCGCCAATTTGTCCTATTCCCGATATAAGATTGAAAGATAAACTGGATGAAAGGCCGTATCCGGACTGCTGCATGATTTTGGGTAACCATGTATTGAGTCCGTATACCATAAGTAAACAATTAAAGGCAGCTACCCAAAAAGCAAAAGTGCTAAGAGTACGCCTATTTTCAAAGAGCTTCTTGACTGGAAAGCCCTTTGCCCTTTCTTGCACTTTGGCAAACTCATAATCGTCCGACTCTTTATAGTCGCCGTCTGGGTCAATGCGATTCAGAATTCCAGCAAGCTTTGCTCCTTGTTTTCGAATAACATAATAGGAAAGCGATTCAGGAAATTGCTTCATGAAGAATGGAAGTGCCAGTAAGGGAAGAGCCCCTATCCAATATAAAACCCTCCAACTCATTTGTTCCATCACATACATTCCAATTAAAGAAGCAAGTATGCTTCCGATAGAATAACCACAGTACATGGTGGTTACAATGAGCACCTTATTCTTTTTGGGTGAGTATTCCGCCATTAAGGAGATGACATTTGGCATTAATCCTCCCATTCCCAAGGCTGCTATAAATCGCATAACCGAGAAAAAGGCAGGATTCGGGGCAAAACTTGAAAGTAATGTAAAAACACTGAATAAACATATACAAATGGCAAGCACTTTTTTTCTCCCTAGTTTATCCGCCAGGGGTGCAAAAATGAGGGCTCCCACCATCATTCCGAACAAAGAATAACTTGCTATTCCGCCAGCTTCGACGGGCGTCAAGTTCCATTCCTCCATCATCAAAGGTAAACCTACTCCGTACATGGCTATATCAAATCCATCGAAGGTAATTGCGAACAAACACCACATAAAGACCATTAAATGAAAACGGCCAAATCTACTATTACCTACCACTTCCGAAGCATTGACTTCACGCAATTAATTCCCTCCCCTTTGCCATATTTCACGATATAACATGTAATGTCAGTTTCCCTAGTTCACCGTAATTCGCTATAATTTCATCGTTTGCCTGTATGGAAACGGCATCTGTAATTCCGCCTACCAATACAATCATTCCAGCCTGAATGGAAAGTCCTTCACGGCTAATCATTTTTACAAGTTCCACAATCGAGTGAATCGGATGATCGAGTACAGCTTCTCCAAGACCCCTCTTTTGCATTTCACCATTTTGATAAAGCGTAACTTCTGCTTGAGCCCAGTCCGTGTGGTACGGAGAATAAGCTTGATTGCTTAGCAGGATTTTGGCTGAGGATGCGTTATCCGCTACTACATCGGTAAGTGTAAAAGAAAAATTTTTATAACGGCTGTCAATAACTTCTAGTGCAAGAAATACACATTCTACAGCCGGCCAGACATCTTTCGCCGTTATATTTGCACCTTTCAATTCATCCTTGAACAAAAAAGCAAATTCAGGTTCCACTCTCGGATGAATGAGTTCCCCAACTTTTAATACTGGTTTAGTTAGTTCCATTGCAGATGTCAACCTGCCATAGATTGCTTCCTCTACCCCTACTTGCTGTTGTTTGGCTTTGCTCGTTAAACCCATCTTCCACCCGATGAATCTGTTATCACCAGTGATCGTCTCATTTATGCTCAACTTCTGAATTTCATATGCTTGATTTACTGTTAGTTCAGGATTGGATAATGTAAGCTTATCCATTTCACGTCCGCTTTTTTGCGATTCGGCTACCCGTTTTGCTAGTTGATCTAGTTTCATCTTAAAGTCCCTTCTTTCTGAAACGCCATTTGCTCAGCTACTTCAATTATGGTATCTTCCTGACCGCCAACCACTTTTTGTCGACCAAGCTCCATCAAAATATCCCGGGCATCAACTCCATACTTTTTCGCCGCTTTATTTGCATGCAATAAAAAGCTGGAGTACACGCCACTATAACCCATGATTAAACTCGAGTCTGTTATTTCCTGGGGCTTGGGCATGATTGTATTTCCAACTTCCTCCGAAAGATCGAGCATTTTATATAAGTCAATTTCGGTACGGATACCCATCCTATCCAGAACGGCAACAAGCACTTCAGTCTGGGTATTACCAGCACCTGCGCCGAGACAGCGGATGCTGCCATCGATTCTATTCGCCCCTTCTTCAATTGCCATAAGCGAATTTGCCACAGCGAGCGATAAGTTATTATGAGCATGAAAACCAATATCGATATTCAGCTTTGATCTTAATAACCGGATCCGCGTCTTCACATCTTGGGGCAAAAAAGATCCTGCGGAATCAACAACATACACAGCATCCGCTCCATAGGATTCCATTAATATGGCTTGTTCAAGAAGTTTTTCCGGTGATGCCATGTGAGACATCATTAAAAACCCGATTGCTTCCATACCGAGATGTTTCGCAGCTTCCAGATGTTGCTTTGAGACATCCGCTTCCGTTACGTGGGTTGCAATCCGCGCCATTTTCGCCCCAACTTGAGCAGCTTCCCTTAATTGGTCGATCGTCCCAATACCAGGGATTAAAAGTACTGAAATAACGGATTGGCCTGCAGCTTCAACAGCGGCTTCCACCAATTCAATATCATTCACTTTTGAAAAACCATATTGTAAGGATGATCCGCCCAGGCCATCTCCATGCGACACTTCAATATAAGGGACACCTGCTGCACTGAGTTTCCCAGTCATGTTTTTTACTTGATCGATGGTGAATTGATGTGCCACTACATGGCTCCCATCCCGCAATGCAACTTCAGTCACCAATACATCTTTACTCAAATGAACCCCACCTTTATAGTTCCGATTACCTTTTTCAAACAAATTGTTCGAATTGGCTTTTAGCGATTTCTTCCCCTACTTTTACAGCTGAAGCCGTCATTATATCCAAATTACCAGCATATACGGGAAGATAATCTCCTAACCCTCTCACTTCCAGAAATACTGTTATTTGTTTCCCATCAATTATCGGCTCTGTCTTCAGACGGTATCCAGGAACATATTCAGAAACTTTTTCCACCATCTTATTAATGGACCTTATAATTGCTTTCACATCAAAAGAATCTGATTGAAGCAGACAGTGAATGGTATCCCTCATAATGAGTGGCGGTTCGGCAGGATTTAGCAGAATGATAGCCTTTCCCTTTTTCGCTCCGCCCACCTTTTCCAGGGCCCTTGCCGTTGTTTGGGTGAATTCATCAATATTGGCACGGGTTCCGGGACCGGCACTCCTGCTGGAAATTGTCGCTATTATTTCGGCATATTCGACCTGTGCCACTTGACTGATCGCATGAACGATGGGGATTGTCGCCTGACCGCCGCATGTAATCATGTTAACAACCGCCTCATTCAAATTTTCTTTTAAGTTCACGGAAGGAACGATAAACGGTCCGATTGCGGCAGGCGTCAAGTCTATCAGCTTCTTGTTCATCTTTTTCAAGGCTTTGCAGTGATAAACATGCGCCTTCGCAGATGTGGCATCGAATAAAATGTCTGCAAGCTCAGGCCTTTCCAAAAAACCCTCCATGCCATTTTCAATGACATGATGTCCGTGCATCCTAGCCTTCTTCAAACCCTCTGATTCCGTGTCGATACCAATCATTACCGACATTTCGAGAACATCCGACCGATGAATTTTCATCATTAAGTCCGTGCCGATATTCCCTGATCCAATAATGCCTACTTTTAGTTTTTTCAAAGCCGCTGGGCTCCTTTCACTCAAAATTAACCGAGACCTTTCCAAGTTTTTCGCCAAAGTCAGCAGAAAAACGATCACCTGGTTTCGCGTCGATTGCTGCGGATAACGCACCGGACAAAATTACTTCGCCCGCTTTCAATGAGCCTTTAAACCCATGCATTTTATTTGCTAGCCAGGCTACACACGTTGCTGGATTTCCAAGTACTGCTTCACCTGTTCCTTGGTTCATGAATTCGCCATTTTTATATAGGCTCATTCGAATGGAAGGGAGGTCGATATCACTCAAGTGAGTTTTGCGATCTCCCAGAATATATAGGCCCGATGATGCATTATCCGCCACAGTGTCTGGAAGTTTAATCTTCCAGTCCATCACCCGGCTATCAACCACTTCGATCGAAGCAACCACATAATCAGTGGCTTCGATTACATCATCAACCGTAATATTGGGACCATGTAGATCTTTCTTTAAAATAAAAGCTACTTCTGCCTCCACTTTCGGTTGAATCAACCGCAGACTCGAAATACAGCCATTATTTTCTATTTTCATTGCATCAAGTAAATGTCCGTAATCTGGTTCATTCACTCCCAGAACCTCCTGCATAGCCTTTGAAGTCAAGCCTATTTTCTTACCTGATACTCCCAGACCAGACTGGGTTTTCCTTCGAATGGTTTCAAGCTGAATTTGATAGGCATCCTCAACATCCAAATCGGGAATTTCACTGGTGGGGGCCGAAATCCCTATTCCCGTTTTTTCCGCATTCAAAAACCTGGCAGACCATTCTGTTAAACTAACGTTCATGTTGCTTCCCCCCCTTCTTTATAATTTAATCGTGACGTTAGACAGTTCACTGTAAAATTCGAAACTATGAGACCCGCCTTCACGACCGATGCCACTGTGCTTCATACCACCAAAAGGTGTGCGCAAATCACGCAAATACCAGGTATTCACCCAGATAATGCCCGCCTCTATTTTAGAAGCGACACGATGCGCTCTCCTTAAATCATTGGTCCAGATCGTTGCCCCCAGTCCGTAATGAGTATCATTAGCGTGCTCCAGTACTTCTTCTTCCGTTTCGAAAGGCATGACCGTTACCACAGGACCAAAAATTTCTTCCCGTACACAACGAGATTCACGCGTAACTCCGGCAATAATTGTCGGTTCAATGAAAAAACCTTTTTCAAACTGTCCGGCTCTTCTTCCCCCAGTTAATATTTTCGCTCCTTCTTCTTTCGCCAGATCAATGTAACTCATCACTTTTTTATAATGTTCTTTTCCTATTACAGCTCCTACTTCCGTTTCGGAATCAAATGGATCCCCGACTTTTAATTTTTTTGTTCGCGCGACCATCTTTTCGAGGAATTCGTCATACAATCCTTGCTGAACATAGATTCGTGACCCACATAAACAAACTTCACCTTGGTTCATGAAGCTTGATTTCAATGTCGTTTCGATGACTTCATCAAGATTCGAGTCTGCAAACACAATATTCGGATTTTTCCCGCCCAGTTCAAAAGAGATTTTTTTCAACGTGGGCGCGGCAGCTTTCATAATCGCCGTTCCCGTTTTTGTTTCCCCAGTGAATGTTATCGCATCGACGTCCGGATGTTCACTTAGAGCAGCTCCAGCTGAATTTACACCATATCCATGCACAAGGTTGACAACTCCATCGGGAACTCCCGCTTCCTTACAAATCTCCATTAACTTTGTCGCTGTCATCGGCGTCAGTTCAGCCGGTTTCATAACCGCTGTATTGCCAGCTGCCAGGCATGGTGCCAATTTCCATGTCAACAATAGCAAAGGTAAATTCCAAGGATTGATCATTCCTACTACTCCTACGGGCCGCCTAATGGAATAATGAAGTGCAATGTTGTTCTGATTGAAGGATTCATTACCAAGTGTAGTGATATAGTCCGCAAAAAAGTGGAAATTGTGAGCTGAACGCTTGATGTCCATTTCCAGTGCAAGGCTATATGGTTTCCCTGTATCAAGGGTTTCCAACATTGTCAGTTCTTCTTTCTTTTCCAAAATGAGATCGCCGATTCGCCTTAGAACCGCAGAGCGTTCATTATCGGTAAAAGATTTCCAAGGACCGTTAAGCGCATTTCTTGCTGCAGAAACAGCCTGATTCACCTCCTCTTTTCCTCCTTCTGCAACCCATCCAAGTATTTCTTCCGTTGCGGGATTGATATTGTCAAAAGTCCTGGATTGATCTAGATTCAGGAATTCCCCGTTAATAAAGTGACGGCAATCTATTGATTTAGTTGTATTTATACTATCTTTTGCTGCTTGCATAAAACATCCCTCTCCCTTTATTGAGACACCCGCTTAGTTCAAGTGCCTCAATCTTGTATTTCCACAATCATTTCAATTTCAATTGCAGTGTTATTTGGAAGCTGGGCCATTCCCACTGCTGACCGAGCATGTCTACCCCTCTCTCCAAATACGGCCACAAGCAGGTCTGATGCGCCATTCAATACTTTGGGCTGTCCTGTGAAATTTTCGGCTGAATTAACCATTCCGAGAATTTTGATTACCTTCTTCACTCTGGATAGTTCTCCAAGCTCATCCTTCAGTACCCTCAGGAGATTAATCATTGACTGCCTCGCTGCCTGATACCCTTCCTCTTCCGTCAGCTCTTTGCCAAGCTTGCCGTGATATTCATCAACACCTTGTCCAGATGTGAAAATCAAATTCCCCACCCGGACGTGGCTAACGTAGTTGCCGACCGCTTCCCTTGGCGGCTCAAGCATGATTCCAAGTTCTTCAAGGACTTGTTCTGGTGCTTTTATCTGTTTTTCCATGCTTCTCCCCTCGTGATTCCAAATTTAAAAACCTCAATGCATTTCTACCTAGAAGATTCGCTTTCACTTCATCTGATAGATTTAGAGTGTCATCGATTACTTGACCTGGGGGCTTTTCTCTCAATAAAAATGGATAGTCGGAACCCATCAGCACTTTCTTATATCCAAAACGGTCAATCAGATACTGAATATTCCGGGTATCATAGTTCAGTGAATCGAAATAAAACTTTTGCGCATAGTAGCTTGGCGGCATTGATGTTTTTCTTAAATCAGGCCATACTTCCCACCCCTGATCGATCCGCGGTAAAATGTATGGAAATGAGCCCCCGCCATGTGCAAAACAGATTTTCAGATCCGGGAACTTTTCCATGACGCCACTCCATAAAATGCTTGCTGCCGCCAATGCCGTTTCACTCGGCATTGCCACTGTATACATGAGGTTATGCCGTTCCGTTCGGTCTTTTGCCATTGTCTCCCATGGGTGAATAAACAGTGGGACATTCCACTTTTCAGCCATTTGGAAGAATTCCAATAAAACAGGTGAATCCAGATTTTCTCCATTTACGTTAGTACCGATTTCGATTCCCGCCATACCAAGCTCAAATTTACAGCGTTCCATTTCCCCAATTGCCACTTTCAAATCCTGAAGCGGTACAGTACCGAGACCGATGAACCTGTCTGGATGCCTGTTCACAGTCTCAGCAATGAAATCATTCTGGAACTGGGACATGTATAGCGCCTGGTCAATTGGCGCCCAGTATGAAAATGTCACTGGCACAGGTGAGAGCACCTGCATATCGACTCCTTCCGCATCCATATCCTGAATGCGTTTTTCAGGGTCCCATACCTGGTCAGTGACTTTCCTGAACAGCTTTCCGCTTACCATGATATCCGCCCCGCAAGAACATTTCTGCTCTAGCACTGGCCAGCGTCCCTGACCAAATTTACCGGTTAAGTCTGGCAGGTCCAACGGAAGAATATGTGTATGAAAATCTATTCGCATTTCCAAGCCTCAACGTTTTCTGACATAACATGACCGCATTCACTACAGGTGCGGAGTTCCTTACTTCCGTTGAAAGCCTCGATCGCATCTTTCACCTGGACCTCAATATTCGTCAATTGGATCGTAACTTTGTGCATCTCATGGTTACAATTCCCGCAAAACCAAACAAAATCTTCAAGCTCATCTTTAGCACGCTTGCGCTCTATGACAATGCCGTAAGTATCAGATACACGATGAGGAGAATGAGGTACATCAGCTGGCAGCATAAACATTTCCCCCTCTTTCACCTCCACTACTTCACGCTCCCCGCTTTGGTTGATGCATTCTACATAGCAGGAGCCTTTTATCTGATAAAACAACTCATCAGAAGGATCTACATGAAAATCACGCCGATAATTCGGACCACCAAGAAGCATGACAATGAATTCGGAATCTTCCCAAAGCACTTTGTTATTAACCGGCGGTTTCAATAAATTTTTATTGTCTTCAATAACTTTTATTAGATTTAATGATCTAGCCTGTAATTTTGAAGATTGAGCATATCCTTTCATAAATAAACTACCTCCATTTTTCTTAATAGCCCGAAAATTCACATTAATGACATATAACCTACTTGTTTTGAAATCATTTGTGCCGATCGTATTACAGACTGAATAATTCTCGTTTTTTCTTTCCCAATCATATAATTTCGATCCCCGACAAGGTTAAGTGCTGCAATAACTTGGCCATTATAGGATTTAATGGGTGCTGCAACGCCATATAAACCATAATCATTTTCATCATCACTAATCGCAAATCCTTGTTTGCGGATGTCCTTTAATTCTTCATTCAATTGGTTGATGCAAGTAATCGTGTTAGTTGAGTGCTTCAATAGCCCTTTTGCAAGCGTAGGCTGAATAAAGGATGGGTTAAAGGCAAGTAATACTTTCCCGCTGCTTGTACAATGAGCTGGTTTTCTTGCTCCTATATATGTGGTCATATGCTCGGCATGAGGGGACGACATTTTCATCACAAACCTGACTTCGCCTTCGTGAAACATACCGATGTGAGAATTACCTTTAAATTGCAGGACAAGATTACTGATAATTGGACCTGCCTCATAATGAATATCCTGCTGATACATGACTTTACTGCTCCACTCAAGTAACTTCCATCCAAGCCGGTACTTTCGATCTTTGCCTTGGATCAGCATCCCTTCCTTGCACATTGTTTTCACTAGATGATGAGATGAGCTTGGACTCATATTCAATTTTTCAGCTATTTCCTTATTTCCAAGTGCGGGTTCTTCATTAGTGAACAAATCAAGTATCTTTATAAGCTTCTCAACGGACGAAATCATGACGGCCCCCCTCCCCATTCAACTATTAGAATTACTGGTTAACCGCATCGATGGCTACTTGCATCGGTTTGTTAAGCACTTCATCAACCATGTTAAAGTTGTTGTTTTTCTTATATTTATTATAAAAAATGGCTCTTTTCCGAACTGGATCACCCGTGTAATAGCGTTCGTATTGAAGGAGACGCTGTCCAAACGCTTCCCCGCATAAATCCCAAGCTAGTTTAAACACGCGAACGCGCTCTTCCGCTGAAACCCCGCTACGTCCTCCATAATATTTATCGATATCAATGCGCAATTCGGGATTATCAAAGTCGGCCCCTGTCGGAGACATCAACAGACCTCCAGCTCCAATGGTCTGGATAACCTCTATGGCACGTGGATACATCTCCGGAAGGAAACCGCGAATCGTTTCCAATGCATCCGGATTTGGCCGGGCCTCACCGTAGTCATTAATCGTGTACTCATATTCCGCTACCCGAAGCAGTGAACGGATGACTTCCACAGATTGAACAAGTTCACCCAAATCACGCTGTACATGCAGGAATCCATCGACTCCGATAGAGTCTGCCACTTTACAAGCGACTTCAACGGCAAATGCCAGTTTAATATATCCACGCACGCCTGATTGGTGAGCAGGCTGTTCAGCGATTCCCGTCATTGGATACAAGCGGTTTGCCGCCTCCACATTGTTGTATAAGAAGACACGATTCCAAGGAACCAGAACATCATTAAATACAAGCAGGGCATCCATTTCCTCATAGCGGGAGGCCAGTGGATGGTCAAACATCGAGCGTGTTCCGTCCTGCATTGGTTCCCGGCAGATGATGCGCAGTCCAGGCGTATCTATCGGCAGTGCAAATGCTACCGCATGACGTTCATCCCCTGGTGTGAATCCTGGGAAAGAATAGATAATCACCTCATCTGTAATCGGTGCCAGCGTTGCTAACATCTTTGCACCGCGAACAAGTATTCCTTCTTCTCTTTCCTCAACAGTCCCTAAGTGGGTATATGTTTCTTTTTGTTCATGAGATTGCTTGCTTCGATCATTTTGAGGATTAATGATTGCATGCGTCAAGAATAAATCATTGTCACGAATATAGGCATAATAATCCTTGATGTTCTTAGACCAGTCTTTGTTGTATTTATCAAGAAACCAGGAATTATGTGCCATGGAAGTGACCACGACATTTAAAAAGTCAGGCGTTCTCCCCATTAGTCCATATGTCATCCTTGCATACACTTCAAATAATTTACTTCTTTTTTGCAGATCCTCCGATGTCTTCGGGAATAAGAAAGCATTGTTGACACGTTCACCGGTTTCTTTGCAAATGTGAGTGATTTCATCTTGATATTCCGGGTCATGTTGAATGTCATACAACTTCGCAATTTCTTGTATCGGCTGCTTAAAAATTGGCTCATTATAAATATCCTCAACCACTCTTCCACCAAGCCAGACTTCAGGCTTTCTGGATTTAATTCTATTAATATATTCTTCACCGGTTTTAATGCCCATAATAATCCCCCTTATTTTACAAGTTGTTTAGCAGATCCCATTTTCCCTTGATGAAAAGTAAGCGCTTCCAAGTCTTCGAGTTGTAACTCCTGGATCTCACCGATGAACAATACATGATCACCAGCATCAAACTCTCTCCATGGTTTGCATTCCATCCAGGCAACACTTCCATTTATTTTTGGCGTAATCCCCTTGTTATCCCAGTCAATTTCAAGTGTTTCCTGTTTACTGCCCGCAAATTGCCATGCAATGGATTCTTGCTCATCCGACAAAATATTAATGGTAAAAGATTTATCTTTCAAGCTAGTGCAGGCTTTTGCTTCTTTATGAATCGATACTAAAGCAAGCGGGGGATCCAAGGAAACCGAGGTGAATGAATTCACAGTAATGCCCTTTTGAACTTTCCCATCAAACCAGCTCACTATCGTGACTCCGGTTGGGAATTTACCAAAGCAATTTCTTAACTCACGCCCATCCATCTTTTCACCTCCTACTCTTTTATTATGAATTCATTATAGTAAACTTAATAATTTTAAAAATCATATAATTTCATAATATGAAATTTAAGGAAATTTTTTTAATAGCTCTTTTTAATTGTGAATTATCGTAAAAAAGACTTTCATTACCGCATTACCAAAAATCAGTGTTAAACTATCCATGATCATTCATAATTCCAGCTTAATGAATAATGGTCTTTTTCGACTCGAATATATGAAAGTGGTGAGGGAAGTTTCAATTTTGCGTTCCTTAAGAAAGTTCTACCAATTTTTTGTGGATATTCCTTTAAAAAAAGAAGTGGTTTTGAATGACCGTTACGAGGTGAAAACTGTAATCGGTACAGGAAGCTACGGTATTGTTTACCTTTGCGATGATTTGAAAATGAATGAAAATAAAGTGATCAAGCAGCTACGGAAAAGTAAACGCCGCAGCAAAAAAGAACTGAGACAGTTTGAAAATGAAATCTCCATATTACGAATGTTAAACCACAAAAACATCCCCAAATTTCACGAGAAATTTTCACATGACGGAAATGTTTATTTTGTGATGGATTTTATAGAAGGGGATAATTTAGAAGACCATATTTTCTTGAATCAATTTACGTTCAATGAGAAAGAGTCTCTATTTTTTCTGGATGAGCTGGCCGGTTTAGTATCTTATCTACATGACCATGACATTTGCCATCAAGATTTACGCATTCCAAATATTTTACTTAAGAACCATCAGCCCATTTTGATAGACTTTGGTTTGTCCAAAATGATCAATTCGGCCGATCTCGCAAAAGACTCCATTTTACAGCTGAAAAGGCAGGATTTTTACGACTTGGGGGAAATACTTCTATATGTACTTTATACGACATACGCTTCCAAAAGTAAAAAGGCTCTTCCTTGGACAGAAGAGCTTTCGTTAGAAAAAGAAACCGTGCATATACTGAAAAGGTTATTAAGCATCCAAGAACCTTATTCAGATATTAAAGAAATCTCAATGGACCTGCAGGCTGCATTGAAGTCAAAGAAATTGAATTAGCTGCTGCTGCCACGCCCCTTTCTCTTGTAGCGGTCACTTCCACTCATGGGATACCTTTTATACCCTCGGCTGCTGCTGCTGCCTCGGCGATAATGACCATGTCTTCGCTCACTGCTTCCTTGGGAAAGTTGTTTGATTTTTTTCATTATTTTCTTCAGCATTTCTTTCACCTCTTTTACTTTGGTTTTAAAGCTTGTTATTCATTTAGCCTAACATAGTCACAGTATAAACCTTATTAATAAGTACTATAATTTTTTTTTCATTTGTGTTACATTCCATTACTGCAATTTTTTTTATGGAGTCGGCATATTTCATTGTTGATCAAATGAAAAATGGCATATATAAATCAACCAATTAAAGAGACGCTTAATGGCCTTTTCAAAAAAATATCTTGCCTCACCAGATGACAAACCGTTTTTTAATCTTTCCATTAAAGATTAACCGGGTTAATTGAAAGTACAGTAAACAGAAAAAACCCGGCGAACATTGCATCGCCAGGTTTTTTCTTCGTTCATCATTTATTTTACAGCTTCTTTTAATTCCTTACCTGCTTTAAAAGCCGGTACTTTACTAGCTGCAATTTGTATTTCTTCGCCAGTTTGCGGGTTTCTTCCTGTACGGGCAGCACGGTCACGCACTTCAAATGTACCAAAACCAACTAATTGGATTTTTTCTTCTTTAGCAAGTGTAGCCGTGATTGTTTCAAACAATGCATCCACAACTTTTTTTGCTTCGTCTTTTGTCAGTTCAGCTTGTGCTGCAACACTGCTCACTAATTCTGTTTTATTCATATGAACACCTCATCCTTTTATTTTGTATAAAGTATGTAGAGAAGACAACATAACATATCTTGTATGCCTCTGTCACTTATTATGGCTAAATAAAAGGAATTGTAGCTCTAAATTGATCTTTTTTGAAGTTAAAAGGGCTTTGATTAACATTAACTTTCTGCAGTTTCCAGCTGCAGCCATTGATAGATGGTATCCATATCAATGTTTTCCTCCAAATGGGATGCCAAGAGATTGTACGCTTCCTCCCTACGCTCCGAGTCGCTTTGGACGTTTTCCTTCACTTCTTCCAACCCCTTGTTCCGTCGAATTTGGTTAACTAGTAATCTAGTGAACAGGCGATTATGGAATATCCCATGAAGATATGTTCCCATTACTTTGTTGTCATTGGAAATGGCTCCATCCTCTCTTCCATCCTTCAATAAAAGAAAGGGCCTTACTTGCGACTTCAATGTCGTTCTGCCTAAATGTATTTCGAAACCGTTAAGATTCATTTGACCTTCCATTATCCCGGCAGAAAGGACACCTTCCATTTGTACCGTTTTCTTTTCTGCTTGAAATACGGTTTCCACCGGAAGAAGCGAGAGCCCATCTGCGTTCTCACCGTCACCTTCGACCGCGTCAGGATCGAAAAGTTTAGTCCCTAGCATTTGAAAACCGCCGCATATGCCAAATATCATCGTTCCTTGTTTCCGCAGTTCATTGATGGCCCGATCCAACCCCATACGATTCAACCACTCTAAATCTTCCATCGTGTTTTTTGTACCAGGCAAAATAAGCAGATCGGGATTACCTAACTCATGGACACTGCTTACCAGGCGGACACCTACTCCGGGTTCATCAAAAAAAGGATCCACATCTGTAAAATTGGAGATCCGCGGAAATCTCAAGACGGCTACATCGATCGGAAACTCAGCCTTTTTAGGTTTTTTAAAACGTAAGGAAGAGAGGGCAAGTGAATCTTCCGCTTCAATATTCACGTCAAGATAGGGCAGCACCCCGAGAACCGGAATCCCGGTTTCCTTTTCCACCCATTCAATGCCATCGTCCAACAATTCACGCATGCCACGAAATTTATTGATGATGATCCCCTTTACACTATCTCGTTCATCTTGATCCAATAAAGCAAGTGTGCCGATGATGGACGCAAATACTCCACCACGATCAATATCGGCCACCAAAATGACAGCCGCATCCGTGAGTTTAGCCATTCGCATATTCGCTATATCCCGGTCCTTCAGGTTAATTTCAGCCGGACTTCCTGCCCCTTCGAGTACGATGATGTCAAAGTCTTCTTGGAGTTTTTCGACCGATTTACGGATGATGGGCATGGCTTCCTGGACAAATTGGGATCGATAGCTTTTTGCATTCATATCAAGAAAATGCTTTCCGTGCACGATGACTTCCGAAACCATATCCTGCTTCGGTTTCAGTAATATCGGATTCATATCGGTCGTTGCCGTGATCCGTGCTGCTTCCGCCTGTACTCCCTGAGCCCGTCCGATTTCACCGCCATCCAAGGTTACATAAGAATTCAAAGCCATGTTTTGTGATTTGAATGGGACGACACGTAATCCTTTATTGGAAAATACCCGGCAAAATGCCGTACAAATCAAACTTTTCCCTACATCAGACGACGTCCCTTGTATCATGATGGATCGTGCCTTCATTACGCTCACCCCCTTAAAACTCTAATCCTTTAACAGCGCCGATGCCCTCGTCATAATAATGCTTGGTCGCCTCAATCGTTGAAACCAAATCGGCCATTTCCATAAGCTCTGGCTTGGCATCCCTGCCGGTTATGACTACATGCATATGAGCGGGACGATTTCGAATCGCATCGATGACTTCAGTCAATGGCAAGACATCTTCAATCGGGAATTTGGAAATCGCCAATGCATTGTTCAACTCATCCAAAACAAGTAAATCAATGCCGGGATCACTAAGGGCCAGTCTCGCCTTTTCCCAAGCTAACGATAATGCGTTGCGATGCTCTTCTGGAGTTTTGGTCCATGTAAAACCAATACCTAGCTGTTCCATTTCAACTCCTAATTTTTTCAAAGCCAATGCTTCCCCATATGTACGCTCTGGAGATTTTATGAACTGAAGGTATTTGACATTCATTCCTCTGCCAATTGCCCTTAAAGTCACCCCTAATGAAGCAGTCGTCTTCCCTTTCCCGTTTCCTGTATAAATAAGCATTAATCCTCTGCGTGACACTCAATCACCTACCTTCATAGCCAAACTGTTTTTTCTATGTATGAAGTCCTTTTAGTAGCAGGAACCGGTTGATCGCCTTTAGGGTATCCGACAAAAATGGTGCCTATCACTTTTTTGTTTTCCGGTGAACCGATAAATTCGTGCAGGCGTTCATCCCTGACAAGACCCACTCCTCTAGTGCGCCAAACGAATCCGAGACCAAGTTCTTTTGCGGCAAGCCACATCGAATGGACGGCACAACAAGAAGCGAATACATTGTCTTCGGATGAATCTGGATCATCAGGCAAAATATCGGAAGTCACGACAATGATAAGCGGTGTCGTCTTTACAACTTCCAGTGAACTTTCAATCAATTTTGGTTTGGTCGGGAAGCGTTCATGTAAATACCTTTCTGCCAATCTTTCATAACGGTGCTTCGCTTCTCCCTTGATTACATAAAAACCCCAAGGTTCACGCAATCGGTCGTTAGGGGCATAGGTAGCAGCTTCCAATAGCTTCCTGATTTTTTGGTCTTCCACTTCTTTTTCTTCGTAATTCCTTATTGCCCGGCGTTCCTTCAATTCTTGAATGATGGACATTCCGACTCATTCCCTTCAATTATGGACTCTGAATCAATCACTCTTTCAAACCATTGGATTTTTTCTCTTAATTGGACGACATCCCCTACTAGAAAGATTGATGGATTTTGAATTTCTTCTTTTATAGCCTTCAAAGAAATCGAATTCAAAGTACCGGTAATCGTCCTTTGTTTATCAGTCGTGCCCCATTCAATGACAGCCACTGGCGTATTGCCGTCCCTGCCATGCTCCATCAATTTTTCACAGATAAACGGCATATTACCTATTCCCATATAAAAGGCGATGGTATCGATGCCCTGAGCCAATGCCTGCCAATTCAGGTTATCCTGCCCCTTGTAATCACGGCCATGGCCTGTCACAATGGCATAACTTGAGGCATAATCACGGTGGGTCACCGGGATGCCCGCATAAGCCGGTGCTGCAATTCCCGCTGTGATTCCTGGGACGATATCATATTCAATCCCGTTAGCAGCCAGTATCTCCGCTTCCTCACCGCCCCGCCCAAAGACAAACGGATCTCCACCCTTCAAACGGGTGACGTTTTTTCCCAGTAAGGCATTTTCCACTAAAAGTTCATGTATTTCATTTTGAATGAGATGATGTTTCCCTGGTGATTTCCCGCAATACACCAGTTCTGCATCTTCTTTTGCATAAGTTAATAATTCTGGATTGACAAGCCTGTCATATGCAATGACATCCGCCTTTTGGATACATTCCAGTCCATATACCGTAATCAGTTTCGGATCTCCAGGACCCGCACCGACAAGATGAACTTTTCCCGGTTTCATGCTCGCGCCTCCTCTTAATCTTCGTAAAATATCTTTTACTTGTTGATAGTTTCATGGGAAGATCTGTTTTTTTGTTTTAAGCAAGCATCGATCCAATTCTTCGCAAGTGTTGGATTGGAAGCAAAATGAAAGTGAGTATATCCAGCAACAAGGTTACCCAATACACACCCCTCTTGTTTCGAACCGAATCTGCCTTTGGCTTCATATGCATGTGTAAGATCATCATCCGCTTCGAATGTCGAGTAGTGGAATTCATGTCCTTTTGCCTGCTCCATTTCATTGATCAAAAAATTGCCTGGAGTTCCTGTAATTTCTCGATACCCAAGTGCTGCAAGTTTTTTCTGCATTTTAATCCTGCCCGGTATAATACCTGCCATCTGATGTGTTTCTTTGGAAGTTGTTTCAATCGATTTGCTCAAAAACATGAAACCGCCACATTCCGCTAGAGTCGGCATCCCCTTTTCAATGGAGCTTCTGATGGATTTGATAGCACCCACGTTACCGGAAAGTTCAGCTGCAAATTCTTCAGGAAAACCGCCTCCAAGGTATAAACCATCAGCATCCAATGGAACTTCATCCCCTTTTAATGGAGAAAAATACTTGATGTTCGCCCCAAATGCTTCAAGCAACTCAAGGTTTTCCTGATAATAAAAATTGAAGGCTGCATCTTTTGCGACGGCAATGCACACTTCCTTTTCATTTTGGGGTTGAAATATATTTGAGTTTCCACTGGAAACGGAGCTTGTCTTGGATAAACGGTACAACTGATCGATATCGATCGTTTCCATGACTAATTGTGCAAGCTTATCGAAAAACGGATTTAGTTCCCCGCGTTCAATAGCAGGAATTAAACCCAAATGACGGCTTGGAATATCAATATCCATTTCCCGCTTCATATAACCCAGCACGGGTACATCACACTCTTGCTCAATGGCTGATTTGACAATTTTGTAATGCCCTGCACTTCCCACTTGATTGGCAATTACACCAATGATGTTCGGACCGGCCGAAAAGTCCTGAAATCCTTTTACGATGGCAGCTGCACTCCGTGCCATGCTGGCACAGTTGACTACCAACAGGACAGGGCTTTGCGTGATAATGCTGATTTCAGCCGTCGATCCTGTATTGGATAAAGGACTTTTGCCATCGAAGAAGCCCATGACTCCTTCGATGATCGATATATTAGCTCCGGTACCTGCTTTGGTAAGAATTTCTCGGACAGTGTCATGTTCGAACATCCAACTGTCAAGATTGCGTGAAATCCGTCCTGTAACTGCTGTATGATAAGTAGGGTCAATATAGTCAGGACCACATTTGAACCCTTGAACAGTATAGCCTTTCTTCTGGAGGGCTGCCATGATTCCGATGGTCAATGTCGTTTTACCGACACCGCTTCCGGTACCCGCAATTACCAATCTTCTATCGTTCATATTTGCTTCTCCCTCCTTAAAAAGGAATGATCCCAACTGAAATGGTTACGTTCCCCGATTTTTTCTTAACCAGCTCCAATTGTTCAGCTTTAGTGTAAATCCTCACAGCCGGTTCACTCACACCATATGCACCCGTGTATTTAAATACTGTTTCTGATGGCGCTTCGATTTTAGTTTTATTAAGCTCTTCCGGTTCATAATGCACGAATTCCCAGCCATATTTTTCAACCACTTCAATCAAGCCGATTTCGTCTTTCTTTAAGGAAATTGTACAGATCGCTTTAACGCTTTTTAGGGAAAATGATAATTCCGCTAGTGTTTCTGCAATCACCTGCTCAATTTCAACTGCCGCTGTTCCCCTATTGCACCCAATACCGAGAGCAATGACTTTTGGACGATATACGATCCCATTTTCAAGGATCCTCTTTTCCGGCTGGCTAAGAATACGGTGAGTTACGACCAGCGCTGCTTGCGGCTTTGCGTGAAGCGCTTCTTCAATGGATGGGTATAAGATTATTCGTTCAGGTAATGCCGTTTCATAAGTCCACCAATTCCGTTCACCTGATTCCTGTACAACGGCAACATGCTCTTCATTTACAACGGACGCACTTACTGGCGTCAATTTTTCTGCGGAATCCCAAATCCAGCCGAAGCGCTGGCCGAATAAGTCGACAGGAATCGTTTTTTGTACATCTGAAGCGGTGGTGATTATAGCTCTTGCGTCAAGGGCTGCAGCAACTTCCTTAGTCAGTTCATTCGCTCCTCCCAGATGCCCTGACAGTACACTGATAACATTTTCCCCTTTATCATCAATGACAACGACACCCGGATCCGTTTTCTTATCCTTCAAAATTGGAGCAATCATCCTGACTACTGCACCGAGTGAGATAATTAATATGATTCCTTTATATTCCTTGAATAAAGCTGGTAATAGCATACGGACACTGCCCGAAAAAAGCTGGATCTGTTTATGCTCTTCGTCCCCTTTTTCAAACTTGCTCATGTAATATAGATCAGAATTCGAAAAAACGGTATGTAATTTTCGCGCCAGCTCGACACCATGCTTTGTAATCGCCACGATCGCATAAGTATGAGACCGTTTAATGGGAGCAAGTTCCGCTTCTTTCAGTTCAATGATCATGGCTTAACACCTTTTCTGAAACCGTGGGTAAAACTCGCATCATATAATTTGGAACGGTATTCATCTTTATCATGAATGGTAGGGTCTAACGCCCATCCAGCCAAAATCATCGCATGCTTGCGGATACCATTTTGACGCATATCATCATCCAAGTTCACTAACGTGGTACGAACGATTTTTTGGTCCGGCCATGTTGCCCTTTGAATGACTGCTACCGGAGTATCATCCTTCCAACCGGCTTCCTGGAGTTCTTTAACGATTTTTTTGGTCAAGGTCGCACTCAAGAAGAGGGCAATCGTGCAGTGGTGACTTGCCAAATCACGTAACTTCTCAAATTCCGGAACAGGCGTACGTCCTTCAGCCCTCGTCAATATGAGTGTCTGAGTTAAATCAGGGATAGTCAGCTCTGCTCCTATTGCCGCTGCTGAGGCGAATACCGAACTTACGCCAGGGATCACCTCATAACCAATACCCTCTTTCTTCAAAAGGACAATTTGTTCCATGATTGCACCGTACATGGCAGGATCCCCTGTGTGGATTCTAGCAACCATCTTTCCTTCTTTAACACGCTCAACCATGATGCCAACAATTTCCTCCAAATGCATTCCAGCCGTTTTTAGCACCTCGGCCTCGGGTTTTGCCATTGCAATCAATTCTTCATTCACTAATGAATCCGTATATAAAATCACATCAGCCGTTTGGAGAATGTTCAATCCTTTTACAGTAATCAAATCCGGGTCACCTGGGCCAGCACCTACAATATATATCTTCATTTTCTCACCACCATCAATGTTAAGTATTCTAGTTCAAGTCCTTCCAATTCACTCACTTTCCAAATCACTTCTTCATCGGAAGTGACTTTGGTTACGACCGAGGCCTTTTCAAGCAAATCCAAATCTTTTAAAACGGTAATCATTAAATCGATGACCTTTGCCACTTTGATGAACACGACGGCATCATGATCTTCGATCGCCTTCTTCATCGCTTCATAGTCATCCCTTGCAGGAACTATCGCAACATGATCATCACCATCAGCCAAAGCGATGCCCAGCCTTGACGCTGACCCATTAAATGAAGAAATGCCCGGAACTGTTTTGATTTCGACTTCGGGATGCAACTCCTGCATCAATTTCATCATATGTATGAACGTACTATATAAAAGCGGATCGCCTTCCGTAACGAAAGCAACATCTTTACCTTCATTTAATTTTCGCCAAACTTTTTCAACCGTTCCGTTCCATTCCCGATCCAAAATCGCTTGATCTTTCGTCATCGGAAAAACTAGTCCCAGCATATCCTTCTCTTCAGGACGAATGTAAACTTCAACAATGCGATGGGCGTAGCTTTTACTCCCTTTTCTTTTTTTTGGATAGGCAATGACCGGAGATTCCTGAATCACGCGAAATGCCTTTACTGTAATAAGCTCTGGATCGCCCGGGCCCACGCCAAGGCCATATAATGTACCAAGATTACTCATTCATGTCTTCCTTTCGTTGTGCAGTAATGATATACACTGGATTAAGCGGAACAAATCTGTTCATTCCCAATATTGGCTTACTTCTGGAGATTTGGGCATGCATGATGGAAGTGTGAAAACCAGCTTCAGCAAATGCCTCATTAGCCCGGTAAAGATTCTCAATCGTCGCAGCATTTAGAACGATCCTGCCGCCTTCTTTTAGCCGTTTGCAGCATGTACTGATTAGATCTACCATTTCGCCGCCAGTCCCTCCAATGAAGATTGCATCAGGATCCGGAAAAGTTTCCAGTCCCTGCGGAGCTTTTCCATGAATGGCCGTTATATCAGTACGGAATTTACGCTGGTTTTGATAACAGTTATCTAAATCAGGCTCATTTTTTTCAATTGCGAAAATTTGGCCTTCGGGTGCAAGCTTGGCCGCTTCAATTGCCATTGAGCCCGTACACGTCCCAACATCCCACACGGTGCTGTTTTTCCTGAGTTTCAACGCATGCAGGCTTAATACTCGAATTTCCTTTTTGGTTATGAGGCCCTTGTCCGGTTTACGCTGCGAAAATTCTTCATCTTCTATCCCCAAGGACCAGCTTGGACCTTCTGATTTTCTTTTTAAAATGACGACATTCAACGGGGAGAATTCCCGCTCCATCATTTCTTCAAGTTCATACCAGCCAGAGTCTTCGGTTTCTCCTTGAAGATTTTCAGCCACAAATGCCCGGTATTCAGTCATTCCGAATGAAATGAGATATTTAGCAAGTTGATTTGGACTATTTTCGATGTCAGTAAGCAAAGCTACTTTCGCTTTTCCATCAATCCTTTGGGCCAGCCCTTTCATACTGCGGCCATGAACACTAATTAGGAAGGCATCTTGCCAACTTTCACCCATTTTTGCAAAAGCAAGCTGAATTGAACTGAAATATGGGTAAACCTCTATGCCGATTTTGCTGGAAAGATAGCCTCCCATTCCATAAAACAATGGGTCACCGGAAGCTAAGACAACTGTTGGACGAGTTTCATCCTGCAGTTGTTCCACCACCTTTTTCAAACCGCCCTTTATGACAATCTTCTTGCCAGTATAGTTCGGGAAAAACGATAAGACCCGTTCACCTCCGACCAGCACTTCACTTTCTTCTATCCATTGGGAATATTGGGGCAGTAAGCTTTCCTGACCGTTATCCCCTATCCCGATTAATTTAATCGATTGACTCAATTCCAACAGCCCTTCCCAGTAATTGTCCTTTCAACGAATAAATCGCCGTTTCCATTTCAATTCCGCCCTTCACTTGCTTTATGGCAGAGTGACAGCAGGATTCACATAGTTTATTAAAAAAATCAAAATTATTTATCGCTGACATCATGTCCCCGACTTGTGATGCTGTGTTTGCATTCTTGATTTCAAGAACTAGATCATCTTCAGCTCCCACGCTTTGGGCTATTTCCGATAGAAAACCGAAGTCGACCGGGGCACTTTTTGAATGCACCATCATCACACCTTGGGCCACTTTGGAGAATTTCCCCATCATGCCGACCAGTGATACCTTTTTAATTCCCTGCCTCTTACATTGCTTAAGTGAGAAGCCCACAAAGTCACCCATTTCAATAAAGGCTTCCTCAGGTAAATCCTGGAGAAGGCCCATCGCATACTTTTCACTGCGCCCGCCAGTAGTTAAGACAAGATGCTCGCACCCACTCGCTTTGGCGACACTGATAGCCTGGACGATGCTTGCCATATAGGCTGAACTGGAAAAAGGGACGACAGTGCCCCTTGTTCCTAAAATGGAAATGCCCCCCACAATCCCCAAGCGGCCATTTAATGTTTTTTTCGCTATTTCTTCACCTGCTGGCACGGAGATGACGACTTTCACTCCTCTATTGATCTTAAATTCTTCCAATGTTTGTATCACAGTGGTTAAAATCATTTTGCGCGGTACAGGATTAATGGCCGCTTCTCCTACAGGAACAGGAAGCCCGGGTTTGGTCACACGTCCCACACCTATCCCTCCATCCAGGATAATCCCAGGTGCATCAGACCAGCTGACAGTAGAGATAATATGTGCCAGATGGGTGGCATCGGGATCATCTCCGGCATCTTTGATCGTTTCGGCACTAACCGCATTTTCCGATATGTCATATTTCTCAATAGTGAAAGTGGCATCACGCCCGATGGGCAAGGAAATCGTCACTTCCTCAAGTGCATCCCCCGTGATCAATGCAGTCAATGCCGCTTTAGTCACGGCAGTCGAACATGCCCCTGTTGTATACCCATGACGCATTTGTGAGGGGTCTTTTTTTACTTTCTTTTCCATGATTTTTAACTATCAGCTAAAAGGGAAATCGCGTTCAATGCAGCAACAGTGACAGTACTTCCACCTTTTCGGCCAATATTCGTAATGAATGGAACTTCCGTGATCTTAGCGAGTTCCTCTTTCGATTCTGCAGCAGAAACAAACCCAACAGGCATTCCAATGATTAAGTCCGGTTTTGCAATCCCTTCTTTAATAAGGCGAATGAGCTCAAGTAAAGCTGTAGGTGCATTGCCAATGGCATAAATGCCCCCTTCATTTTCCTTTACGGCTTTTTGCATCGAAATGATCGCCCTTGTCGTATTCAAACGTTTTGCTTCGACCATCACATCCGGATCTGAAATATAGCAATGAACGTCCCCGCCGTGTTTTTGAAATCTTTTTTTGCCTGTACCGCTCTCGATCATTTGTACATCCGCAATGACATGTCTACCTTTGCGAATGGCTTCCACACCAGCTTGAATGGCATTTGGATGGATGATGACACTTCTTCCCAATTCAAAATCCGCTGAAGCATGAATGACCCGGCGGACGATCTTCCATTCATCTTCAGAAAAATCATGATTGCCCATTTCTTCAGCTATGATCGAGAAGCTATAATCATATATTTTGTCTGGGTCTACCGTTAGTGGTTTAAAATCCGTTTTAAAATCCATCTTGCATTCCTCCTATTTTTCATTTAGCTGTTTATTCAACTCGGCGATGACATGATCAAAACTGGAATGAACATTTTGATAGTCAACATCCGGTCGCGATATCATGATCGTTTCTATTCCACATTCCAACGCGGCTTCCAATTTCTCATCAACCGCACCGACCTTGCCACTTTCTTTCGTTATCATCAATGTGACGCCATACTGTTCATATAGAGCTTTATTTAATTCTTTGGAAAATGGACCTTGTATCGCAACGATATTTTTTTGTTCAATGCCCAGCTGCGCACATTTTTCCATATTGTCCATGCGTGGCAGCATTCTCGCTATGACTCTGGTATTCTCGATCCCTAGCAATTCTTTTGCGAACACGGCTAGGGTTTTACTTCCGGTCGTGAGCATGATTACTCCCCGTTTCGCAGCGGCAAGCTTGGCAGCTTCCTCATAATCACGGACAACTATCAATTTATCATTCTGAAACCGTTGACTTTCACGCTCATAACGAATATAAGGGACATTTGCTGCCTTTGCTCCGTTAAGGGCGTTTTTGGATGCTTCTTCGGCAAATGGGTGACTTGCATCAACTACAGCCTGAAAACCTTTTTCAGAGATTAATGATGTCATATCCTCTGCAGTTAATCGGCCAATCCGGGTGGATATGCCTGCATCTTGCAAACTTTTAGCCGCCGACCCGGTTACAACAGTTGCCAAAACCTTGAATCCCACCTGCTGCATCTCAATCGCTAATTCCCTTGCATCACTTGTACCCGCCAAAAACAAAATCATTTTGACGTCCCCACCACTTGCCCATCGTGATCGTGGTGATGGTCGTGGTCGTGATCGTGGTCGTGATGGTGGTCGTGATCGTGGTCGTGATGGTGATGATGGTGGGCATGTCCATGTTCCTCGACATGTTTACGATAGTTTTCCAAATCACGTGCCCCGCTTGATCTGCCTTCACTAGCTTCAATTACACGTTCTTGCAGAATGTTCTGTAATATTGGATGATATCCAAAATACTTCGCCAAAATGAATCCTTGATCTTGATATAGCTTTTGATAGCCTTTCAGCATATCCTCCATTCTTTCCATCAACACCCCTGTGAAGAGGAAATATGGCAGCATCACTACTTTTTTTGCCCCTAAGCGGATGCATCGCTCAATGCCTTCATCAACGTGCGGGTCCGTTACACCCATGAAAGCTGTTTCGACCCATTTAACGTTTAATTTTTCCCATAATAATCGTGAAATTTTATATATATCACTATTTGCATCAGCATCACTGCCACCTCGGCCAATTAGCAATATTGCTGTCTCAGCCTGTTCAGAGGTTGTATCGAATCCCGCTTCCTCAAGACGGTCTGTCAGGATTGTCAATACATCATGGTGGACCCCGATCGTTTGGCCATATGTGAATTTCACTTCTGGATACTTTGTTTTCCCATCTTCTATTTCAGCTGGGATATGTAATTTCGAATGTCCTGCATGCAACAAAATGATCGGTATGACGATAACTTCAGTAGCACCTCGTTTTACACAATTATCAATGCCTTTGGATATATTCGGTGCGGCAAATTCCAAGAAGCACGTTTCTACAAGGAATCGCTCATCCAATGCCGGAATCATATTTTCAATAAAATGAAGGACTTCTTCGTTTCCCGAAGCCAAGCGGCTTCCGTGTCCTACGAACAAAACTGCTTTCATTTACTTTCCCCCTCTTGATTAGTCTTCACAAGGCGCAGGCTCTATGTTTATTTTGGGAGCGATGTCCTGATAAGAAAAATTCTGTATCTTTTTCGAACGTTTGAAGTATTTAAAAAGCCGCTCATTTGGATGGGCATTTTGCTTATACTCCGCGACAATGTCCGTAATCAGTTCAACAAGCTGTTCCGGTTCAATGCCTTCCGCAACCGGCTGACCTGGATGGGCTGTTCTTCCAACCGGTTTAGCTCCAAGAAATAAGTCGAACTTCCCTTTTCGGAAGACAATCCCGATATCATCCATCACAGCACTATAGCAAGCCATTCCACACCCATTAAAACCGATGTTAAGTTCCTTGGGCATTTTCATTCCGCCAAGCACCCGATGTATTTCATCCGCATAAGGAATGGATTCCGTTTTTTCACCATCACAGAAATCACATGCTTTTAATGTCAATACATCTCCAATCGGCGATAAAAGAAAGTTTGCTGATTGCAATTTCCCCGTAATGACTTCCGGATCCGTTGTCGGAATCTTTAATACGATTTTATGATTTGGCGTGTATTCCATCGTGCCCTTTTCCCCGACAACTTCCGCAAGTGTCATCATTTGTTTGGGAGTGAATTGTTTATTCGCCACACCTGGACTAACTGCAAGTTCGAATACCGACTCCATTTTTTGCTGAACAATTGGCTCAACGGATTGCTGAACGGTTTGACCCTTGACTCTTGACAGTGCTTCCATTGCCATTTCAAAGGAAGCTGGCTTCTTTTCTGGTGCTTTTGTAAGTAATCCAACTCCTCCAGCGGATTCGGTGAAGGCTTCTTGCACGGAATCGGCTTCTTGATCTAATGCCCACGGTTCCGCTTCTTTTTGAAGACGCTGATGCGGCTTCAATGGTTGCTTTTCCGAATTCAAAGTATATTTCCTCTGATAGCCTCTTGGTGTGATGATTTTGTCATCATATAAAAAGGTGGATGAATTACCAATAATGACGGTGGTCAACATTCCAATATCGTGATTCAACATATCTTTCAAATTGGTTATGACAATATCCTGCCTATCGCGATATGCACTTTTCACCAACCCGACAGGTGTATCGGGGGAACGGTAGCGAAGGAGAATTTTCTGTGTTTCAACAATTTGCCTGGTCCGCCTGCCGCTGCGCGGATTATACAGGGCAATGACAAAGTCTGCCATTGCAGCTGCTTCAACCCTTTTAGCGATCAGTTCCCAAGGGGTTAAATGATCACTGAGACTGATCGTACACGAATCGTGCATGACTGGTGCCCCAAGTAAAGATGCACAAGAGTTGATTGCAGAAATGCCAGGAATGACTTCAATGCCCACTCCAGTTTCTTCTTTCCAGCCTTTTTCAATCAATACTTCATAAACCAACCCAGCCATCCCGTAAACTCCGGCATCCCCGCTGGAAATAACCGCAACTTTCTTACCCAGCTCCGCTTGTTTCACTGCTTCCTGTGCACGTGATACCTCTTCAGTCATCCCCGTACTAATAATCGTTTGATCTGTAAGCAGTCCCTGAATGAGTTCAACATAAGTTTTATAACCAATGATGTAGTCACTTTCTTGAAGGGCTTCGACAGCACGTTTGGTAATGTGTTCAAAATTCCCTGGCCCAAAGCCCACGACGAATAATTTACCGTTTGTACTCATTAAGACATCTCCTTTTTACGCTTTGTTCTTTGAAATACCCGTATGAGCAGGAAAATCTGGATTGGGTGTCATTTCCCCATCATTGAATTGGTAGATCATTTGTGGAACAAACTCCCCATCATCGATATGGCTGACAATCTGGCGACCGAAATCAGGCGTTTCCACTCGATACCAGTTTCCTTGAGGATAGGCAATCACAATGCAGGCATCCTTACATCTTCCGTTACACCGTGTCCTGGTTGTATGGATTTTCATATCCAGTCCTTTGGAAGTAATTTCATCGCGAATCGCTTGGGTTACTTCTTCCCCGCCCTTTTTCATACAGCTGCTCCCATTACAAATCAACAGATGTGTATTTGTACCCATTAAGTTCCAAGTAGTCATATTCTTCCTCCTGCGTTCAGGGAAAAGGCAAAATAAAAAACCTTAACATAAGAGTCAAGGTTTAAAAAAACTATATGAATGAGGAACCCCAGGCAAGAATGCCCAATCTCCAAAATCGTCATAGTCCTTCTACCTTTCCCTCCGAAAAGTATCATGCAATTTTAAAAGCAGGTTTCCTGGCTTACGCTTCATTTTACTTTGTCCCTTCCCGGCAACAATGCCAGTGGCTATCGACAATTTCATCAGCGTTTACAGTAGCGGGGGCTGCATCGGATTTTCACCGATTTCCCTATTATCCCTTGCTTATTCACACAAGAGCACTTTTAAAATGAAATATTTGGTTTTAATATACATTTCTAACTAACTTTATCTATCATATAACAACTTTATCAAAATTCAATAGTTTATTCCGACTGTTTAGAAAAGTTTAATAGTGTATATCCTGCCCACAAGCCTTTCCTTGCAACAAACTTAGTCAAAAAAAAAAAGTTAGTATAGCTGGAATTATTTCTTTATGGTACACTATACGAGAATTTTCTAAATAATTACATAAGTTTTATGGTGTTGAATTTTTCGGAATTCAGCTTAAAAGGGAAGCCGGTGAAAATCCGGAGCGGTCCCGCCACTGTAAAGGGAAGTCCTATTGCTTTAACTTTAATCCACTGTCAAATGAGATGGGAAGGATGTAATGGGATGATGAACCAAAGCCAGGAGACCTGCCATGAAGCGTGAAACTGTTTCAACCTACGAGGATGGGTGTGCGGATCAGGCAGAAAGGCCCATGGTTGGTTTACGCTGCAAAATTCCTGTTCATTACGCACTTCTTTCCTTTGAGAGAAGTGCTATTTATGTTGGGCGCGCCTTTCTTCTCAAGATTGATCAGAAAAATTAAAAGTGTTGAAAGGAGAAAGAATGAAAAGAACCAATTGGAAAACCATTTATTTTGTCATTTTACTGCTTTTTGTCCCAAAACGGGCAATGGCCATGCATATCATGGAGGGCTTTTTACCCATTGAATGGGCTATATTCTGGTGGGCCGTTACCCTTCCATTTTTAATCTTGGGTTACCGGTCCATTAGGTCCAAAGTAAGGGAAAACCCAGAAACCAAAATGATGCTTGGCCTATCGGGCGCATTTGTATTCATTTTATCGGCCTTAAAGATTCCTTCCGTTACGGGAAGTTCTTCACACCCTACCGGAGTTGGTTTGGGTTCCATATTATTCGGACCATTGGCCATGAGTGTCGTTGGCTCCATCGTTCTGTTATTTCAAGCTTTTTTACTGGCTCACGGAGGATTGACGACATTGGGGGCCAATGCATTTTCCATGGCCGTTTGCGGACCGTTCATTGCTTACTTCGTCTTCAAGGGCGCAACTAAATTGGGTTGGTCTTTTTCACTTGCCGTTTTCTTGGCAGCTGCTTTTGGAGATTTGGGAACCTATGTGATAACTTCCGTTCAACTTGCTCTTGCTTTTCCATCCGAGGTAGGAGGATTCATGGCCTCTTTCAGTAAATTTGCAGGGATTTTTGCCCTGACCCAAATTCCCTTGGCAATCAGTGAGGGGATATTGACAGTCGTCGTGATGAATTTCTTGAAAAAATACAATCTAGGCGAATTGAAATTGCTGCGAGTTTTATCTAAGGAGGCCCGTTAATATGAAAAAAAGTTTACTGCTGCTTTTCCTGGTCGTCATTCTTGCTACCATACCGTTAATCACCCAACAAGGAACGGAATTTGGCGGTGCAGATGGCGAAGCTGAAAAAGCCATCACTAAAATCCAGCCGGAATACAAGCCATGGTTCAACAGTATTTGGGAGCCGCCAGGTGCAGAAACCGAAAGCTTATTATTTGCGCTGCAAGCTGCAATCGGAGCTGGTTTCATTGGTTATTTCATAGGTGTAACGAGACAAAGGAATAAGCAAACCAAACAAGAAATTCCCGAAAAATCGAAGCATGTTACTCATTGATAAATATGCCTATTTCAATGGGCTAAAGGATGTACATCCGTTGGAAAAGATGGTTTTTGCACTCTCCCTTTTGCTATTTTCGTTAACGGTAAGGGATATGACCGTTTCGCTCATCACTTTTACGGTGATGAGCGCTTTAATCATTTTTGCGGCAAAAATCCCGTTTTCTTATTATCTTAAATTACTTCTATTACCTGGATTTTTTATACTATCAGGAACAATTACCATCCTTTTTTCTTTTACAAGTAAATTTACTTCGATTTCGAATATATGGTGGTCCTGGAAGGTCGGGAACTGGCAAATATTCATTAGCGATGACAGTGTAGGTACAGTGATCAATTTGATCACTGTCGTATTCGGCAGTATTAGCTGTTTATATTTCCTTACCTTGACTACACCCATTACTGTCATCCTATCCGTGATGCGAAAACTTAAAGTGCCTTCCTTATTGGTCGATTTAATAGAATTGACCTATCGCTTCATCTTTATTTTTTTGGAAACAGCTTTGGCCATTCACCAATCACAAGCTTCACGGCTGGGGTATGGTTCGTTAAGGAAAGGCATTCGATCTCTCGGATTACTAATCTCATCATTATTTTTAGGAGTATTGCAGCGCTCTGGACATTTGACGATGGCCATGAACGCAAGAGGCTATCAGGAGAACCTTTCCTATATCGAGGATACTTACACCTATTCCTCACGCAATTGGCTTTTCGCGATTGTAATACTAGGAAGCTTAATCTTTATTAATGGATATTTGTAAATTGGAGGCAACCCAAGAATGGACGAGCAAATTTTTCATATAGAAGGCCTCACCCATCAATTCGCGGATGGAACGTTCGCTTTAAACGATCTTTCGCTAACGATCCAACATGGTAAAAAGATAGCATTATTAGGCAATAATGGTGCCGGCAAATCGACTTTATTCCTGCATTTAAATGGTCTTTTACAACCTACAGCAGGAAAGATCAGATTTAAGGGCAAGAAAATGAAATATGACCGTAAAGCATTATTATCATTACGAAAGCAAGTCGGGATCGTTTTTCAAGATCCCGACTCGCAGCTCTTTTCCGCTAATGTACAACAGGATATATCGTTTGGACCGATGAATTTAGGTTGGGATAGAAATGCAGTCCAGGACAAAGTAAATTGGGCAATGGCTGAAACGGAAGTAACCGAACTGAAAGACAGACCCACCCATTTTTTGAGCTTAGGGCAAAAAAAACGTGTCGCCATTGCAGGGGTACTCGCCATGGAACCCGATGTATGGCTCTTGGATGAGCCTACCGCTGGATTGGATCCTTATTTCTCAAGACAGATCATGGCTCTGCTGGACAGTATCCACCACCATGACAAAACGATAATCCTATCAACTCATGATGTTAATTTAGCTTATCAATGGGCTGATGAAGTCGTTGTCATGAACGATGGTAAGGTCATATACCAAGGAGATCCCGTATCCGTTTTCCATGATGAAGACGTTTTGCTGCAGGCACATCTGGAGAAGCCGTGGGTTTTTGAAATGTTTCAAGCCCTTCTTCAATCAAGGAAACCTGCAGAACGGGACCTTTTCCCAAGAACGAAGGAAGAATTGCTTCAAATGTTGGAGACTGAAAGGATTTATTAATTAAGCATCCCCTAGCTATTGTTTCATCTTTACAAAAGCTAGGGGATCAAACTGATATATCTTTAAAATAGCAGGTGATAATTCTTGTTCCTAAAAAACAAAAATCTTATTATTTATTACTTTTCTTCCTCAGTTCTTTCTTTTGCAAGCTCAATATCTCTTCCGTTTACATCATCAACGACTGCTTTTATCTCGCCTTCCGCATAAGTATCCGATACTTGTTCGTGGGTTGTAGCCAGTCCAGAGGATAAATTATCTTCCCGTTTATAATCACTAACATCATATGTTCTTCCGGCAATTTCTGAAGATTCATTTTTTGATTGCTTGCTATCCATTTTTTTCACTCCTAGTTTTTAAATTGTCCAATCATCCATTGACAGCAGTATTAAAGACAAAGGTATTTTGTGTAAAAACTGAAGCAATATTCAATAATGATAAAAAAAAGGAGGGAAAAGGCAAAAAAAACTTACAAGTATAATCCCCTTTCAAGGACTTTACATGTAAGCTTATTGAGAGCTTAGGCTTCCTTCTTCACATCCACATTATCGGATGGGTCACCCCAACATTCCACATTCTTCAAACCTTTAATATTGTTCACATGGAAGACAGGATTTTTCCCACTTTTCTTTTGCTTTTGATAGTCCGCCAGTGCAGCAAATGCAATCTTCCCTAGTAATGCTATGGCGATCAGGTTGATAATGGCCATAAGGGCCATCAGCATGTCAGCCAGTCCCCAAACAAAATCCAGTGAGGCAAGAGAACCGAATATCACCATCCCTACGACTGCGATACGATAGATGTTTAACCAAACCTTATTTTCATTGATGAAGCCAATGTTCGACTCTCCATAATAATAGTTGCCCACAATGGAGCTAAAAGCGAATAACAGTACAATAATGGCAAGGAAAATACCCGCCCAAGATCCCAATGCCGTTCCAAGGGCATTTTGGGTAAGGACGATTCCATCCGTTTCCTTCGATGTATAAAGACCTGAAAACAAAATGATGAAGGCAGTCGAACTGCAAATAATGAGCGTATCGACAAAAACACCTAGTGACTGAATGAGCCCTTGTTTAACGGGATGACTGACATCTGCCGTCGCGCCAGCATTAGGTGCACTACCCATCCCGGCTTCATTTGAAAATAGGCCGCGCTTGATTCCCTGCATCATGGCTGCTCCCAGTACTCCGCCAGCCACTTCTTTTATTCCATTAAATGCACTTTCAAAGATCAAAACAAAAACACCAGGTAACTCGGTAATATTCATGATGATGATAATCAACGCCACTATCACATAGGCTCCTGCCATGATCGGAACGATGACTTCAGAGACCTTTGCAACCATTTTGATCCCGCCAAAAATGATGACAGCCGTGACGATTGCCAGGATGACAGCCGTAACCCACTTTTCGATGCCAAACGATTCATTGAATGCACTTGTAATCGTATTGGCTTGAACCGAATTGAAAGCAAGTCCAAATGTAAGCGAAATTAACACAGCGAACGTGATCCCCATCCAACGGGCATTCAATGCTTTTTCCATATAATAGGCAGGACCGCCGCGGAATGCATCCCCATCCTTGACCTTATAGATTTGAGCAAGTGTACTTTCAATGAAAGCCGAAGCAGATCCGATCAGTGCTATTAACCACATCCAGAAAACGGCTCCAGGTCCGCCCATCGTGATCGCTATGGCAACACCTGCTAGGTTACCCGTTCCTACCCGGGAAGCCGTACTAATACAAAAAGCCTGAAAAGATGTCACACCTTTTTTTTCCGCAGTGGCCCCTTCGCCCAATAGCCGGAACATTTCCCCTACCATTCTGAATTGGACAAACTTCGTGCGGACGGAAAAATAAAGTCCCAATCCAATCAACATGATGATCAAAATGGAAGACCATAAAACATCATTTGTCTCACTAATAAAATTTTCTAACATCTCCATTAAAACAAACCCCTCTACTTAACTGTAATTATTATTATAAAAACATATACAACTATAATTCATTTCCCGATTCATTAGGGAGATAAACTAAACAAATGAAGCCCATAAAAAAAGGAAATTCCAGAATGAATCTCCATTACAATAATATATTATATCCTAACACACAATTTTTTTCATTCATGAATTGGTGGAATCAATCGAAAAATATAATATTTCAGTATTATTACCTATAGATAATACTCTTTCTTCCTCTCTCATTTAACGTTCATTTCCAACGGGAGTTATTTTCTATTTTTATCCACATCATTATAAAAAATTACTAAGGGGGTACTGTTAAAATTGAAAAACAAAAAAGATTTTGCTGTGCCTAACGTAAAATCAGTGGGCAGAGACTCAAAAAGGAGCATTTCAGCTCCCCAAATCCAAACAAAAAGAGAGACTTAAACAGCCTCCCTAAACTCATCAGTTTCTACAGTTATTAGTATTAAACTACCTCCCTCAGGACATTAATTACATCTGCCTTACTTGGGGCTATTATGTATCTCCTTCATCCTCATAAAAGCTCAGTATTGTACCATTAAGATCCTCAGCCATTTCTACAGCCTGAGACACTATCACCATCTGTAAAGCAATTCTCTAAATCAGGAAAGCTCACAGCAAAAACTCCCCCTCTTGCTCAACGACAGCATAATATTTGAAGATTTGGTCAAATAAATTAAGTAAATGAAACGAAAATTCACTTACCATGTATTGATTTATTGATTATCGTGTTGTTACATCACAAGCCCGCCATCTACAAATAAAGTTTGCCCTGTCATAAACTGACTCCAATCTGATGCAAGGAACAACACGGGGCCTGCTACATCTTCTGGTGCTGCAATTCTGCGGAGTGGAGTTTGGGATATGATGAGGTCCTTCAACTCTTCTTTTGTATCCTTGCTTGTATCCGTTGGATAGACAAGCCCGGGAGCCACGCAATTGACCCTGATCCCAAAAGCTCCGAGCTCTGCAGCTAAATTACGGCTGTACCCCATAAGTCCACTTTTTGCTGTCGTGTATTCATGGTAAGGTACAATCGGTCTTTGAACTAAATTGCTGATCATATTGATGATGCTGCCATTACTCTGTTTTTTCATAATGGGCAAGACTGCCTGACACATATAATGTGTAGAGCGTAAAGCCCCATCAATTTGCGCCTGATAATCTTCCCATTTTAGCTCCCATGACATTTTTCGATTGTCAGCATCAAAAATGTAAGACTTGAAGGCATTATTCACGAGAACATCAATTTTCCCCGCTTCCAAAACTTGTTCGATCATCTGTTTGACGGACGATTCAGAAGAGACATCTCCCTGTATTGCCCATCCTTCACCGCCCAGTTTAGTACAATCCTCGGCAACCTGTTCAGCGGCCTCGTGATTTTGCAAGTAGTTGATGATCACCAGTGCCCCTTCTCTCGCAAAGGCACGGGCAATACTAGCTCCAATTCCGCGGCTGGCTCCCGTCACCAGTACTACTTTCCCCTGAAATTTTTTCATTTTTTCTCCTCCGTTTTGTTAGGAAGAAGCTCGTCTCGTACTGCCTCTTTCATATCGATGCTGTTTTCAATTAGTCCTAGTTGTTGGTACGTATCTGCCCCTTTTTGTAATATCGATGTATCAAGTCCCCCTAGCCCCTTACTATCAGTTTCTTCAGAGGAAACACTCGAAGTATTTCTCAGATTAATAATTTCCAAGTTTTGTTGTTCATCTTTCCCATCTATGGCATATTCAGATGCTAGTGTAGCAGCTTCCTCAGGATTTTTGATCATCCACTGTGCACTGCTACTATAAGCCTCCAAAAATTCTTTCAGAACGTCTTTCTTTTCATCATACGTCTTTTCTGTGACAACAAATACATCGCTAGGCACATTCAAATAATCTTTTGCTTCCATGACATTTACTTCATCCAATCCCTTTTGTTTAGCGACTGCTAAACCAGTATCCGTTGCAGCTGTTGCATCCACCTTTCCCTGCATCAAAGGTGCAAAATTCAACAATCCCGTCTCCACGATTTTTACATCGTTTTCCGAAAGTCCAGCCTGATGCAGAAGAACCAATAAATTTTGACGCGTCCCGCTTGTTAAACTATATACACCAATTGTTTTCCCTTTAAGATCCTGTGGCTTATTTATTTTTTTGTCTTTAAGCGATACAATGTTAAACACATTTTGTGGATAGATATTATAAATCACCTTCAGCTTTTCCCCTTTGTCTAATGCAAAGAAAAGAGAGCCGGGATCTGTAAACGCAATGTCAGCTTGTCCAGAAACAATATTTTTAATGGCATCCCCGCCACCTTCTCCTGGAATAACCGAAACGTCCAATCCTTTATCCTTGAAAAAGTGTTTTTTCTCATCCACCAATAAATTCGTTTGCTCAGTTATCGGCTTACTCCAATTCGCTACTCTGACCGGCTGTATTTTCTCTGAGCCAGATTCCTTGGTTGACTCTTCCTTCGCTCCACAAGCGCTTGTAATTATTGCTATCAATAATAATAAACCCATTAGCATAATTTTTGATTTCATTTTTTCTCCGTCTCCTTTATAAATCGTTTGACCCATTTCTTTTCCATTAGTTGCACTGCCTGATATAGAACCATTCCCATGGCCGTTAACAATATCAAGGTCGCGAACATCAATGGTGTATCCATCATTCCCTGTGAAGCAATGATTACCGCTCCTAATCCGTCACTACCGCCGATAAACTCTCCAACAACCGCTCCTACAATTGCCAAAACGACTGCTACGCGAAGCCCTGCTATAATCCCAGGCATCCCAGCAGGTATCTTTAAATGGATCAAGGTTTGCCAGCGTGATGCACCAAGCATTTTGAACAGTTCCTGCTTCTGCTTATCCGTATACTTTATGGCCATCACCGTATTCTCCAATAAAGGAAAAAAACAGATCAGTGCCGTAATCACCACTTTAGAGGTCATTCCAAATCCAAACCAAAGGATAAAAAGAGGAGCTAAAGCAAGCTTCGGAACAGCTTGACTGGCAATAATGTAAGGAAATAAGAGCTTCCGTAAAAAAGGCACCTCTCCCAAAATAATGCCTGCCACAAATCCGAATAACCCTCCAAAAAACAGCCCCAGCAACACCTCTGATGTGGTTCGGATAATATGCGGGGTAAAGTATCCGCCCATTATGCCTTCAAAAAGAGTATGGAAAATCACAATAGGTGTCGGCAGGACAAGCTCCGACATGGACCTTGCTGCTAGATCCCATAAAAACAGCAAAAGTAGTAAAAGGATTACGGAGTATATAGGAAATCGTCTCATAACCGTGCTCCCCCCATAACCTGGCGGATCTTGAGGCAAAGTTCATTAAAATACGAGCTGTACCTCATTTCCACCGTTCGCGGCTTTGCAAGATCGACAGCTGTATCATAGACAATGCTTCCTTGATCCATTACCGCTATCTTGTCTGAGAGATAAACAGCTTCTGAAATATCATGTGTTATAAAAAGGACTGTCGTATTTTGCTGTTTGCATATCTTTAAAAGGTCGTCCTGTAATTCTTCTCTTGTAATCGCGTCCAATGCGGCAAATGGTTCGTCTAAGAACATCATGGACGGCTGTTCAACAAGTGCCCTTGCAATGGCTACACGACTCTGCTGACCTCCTGATAATTGTGCCGGAAACCTCTGAAGAAAGTCTGCTAACCCAACAGTCTCCAATAACTTCATCGCATACTCTATATCCTTTACCGTCACTTTCCTTCTAAGGGAAACGGGCAACAGAACGTTGGCCATTACAGTTTTCCACTCTAAAAGGGTTGGGGATTGAAAGACAAATCCGGCTTCAGGGGACGGCTTGATTACGACGTTCCCATTCAGGGAAATACTTCCGGTATCCACCTGCAGTAAGCCTGCAACGAGCTTTAATAACGTCGTTTTCCCGCACCCACTCTTCCCCAGCAAACAATGAAACTCCCCTTCTTTGATTTCCCAGCTTACACGATTGATAACTGACCCTCTGCCCTGATAGCTGTATGTCACATCATTAACTGTCAAAAAACCCATTCCACTACCTCCTAATCCACATAAGGGGCAAATCTTTCACTGTACACTACAGCAGAGGACTCTATATCTATCATGTTGATCAAATCTAGTAAATTAAAGCGGCCATCATGGTGCCATCCAACTTCAGGAGACGTCATACTGCCCAAAGCCGTTAACCTCGTTACACCAATCCCCCCTAATAACTCGGCCCAATGAAAAAGTTCTCTGGGGCTTGCAGCTATACCAACGGTTTGGAGGAAAGCACGGTGAGGCTCAATGTAAGGAATCAGGTCCTCTATTTTTTCAAAGGCAATCACCTTTATCACTCGATTCAAACTACTTGGAGTGAATGAAATGCCCTTTTCTTCGTATACGACGGTCCAATCATGTGCTACATTTCCCAATACCTCCTTTTGGGAATCATAAAAAACACTCATCTCTTCTCTTTGACGCCACGATGCCAGGGCTGCAGACTCTTCCATTGAAAGAATTCGCCGAGGATACCTTTTTTCCATGTTTTCGAGTTCATGTGCCAGATATCTCGCAAATTCTTTTGGCGGAACATTGCCTCCATGTTGGACATAAAAAATATGGGGAGAGTAGCAGCCTTGCTGATCATAACGGATGACATCAAGTGCCGCTTGACGTGCCGTTTCAAAAGCTTTTTGTGAATCCAAGCTAAAACGAGAGATTAACCCAAAACTGATTTTATGCCCATATGCCAAAAATCGGGTGGTTATTGGCGTTCGGCTTTGAAGAGACTGAAGAGAAGCGTTGCCGCCGTACCCTACTACAACGTCACTTTGTTCCAATATGCATGTTTCCCGCTCTTCATCGCCCCCTTTCCACCAAACAATAGCAAAGCAATCCGCTAATTTAGGTTCAATTTCCACTAACAAACGGGCAAACAAGCCCGCAAACAAAGGCTCCGCACTTGCGACCTTCCCAATGTTTCCTGATTTGGTAAGCAAGGCGGAGATGAAGCTCCACAAAGGAAGACCAGGGACATTCCCCGACCAAATATGGGTGATTAGATTTGGCCCGACTGCCTTAGAGAACCCGCCTTTGATTCGAGGTTGAAAGTCATCAAGCAACAGGGGATTTCCAAAATCTTCAACAACAAAGCGTTGGAGTTCATGTTTACGGAATTTTTTCAAATAGGAAGTAAGTCCAAGACGAACTATTTCCTCATCGTACCCTGTAATAATCGGCAGGAGCTGTTCAGCCTTTTGACGGTACGGTGAACGACGATCCAGTAATCTCTCAATTGCTTTGTCAATCATGTCCATGATTTCCACCGTCGTAAATGTCTTTAATGTCTCAACACTTGCCCTTTTAACCTTTTCTATAACCTTATTCATCTGTTCTATCGTAAGAAGGGGAATCTCCACTTCCACTTCTTCATTCTTTCTCTTAAATACTAATATCCTTTTTGCGAAATCTTCATCCCCTATATCCGGTATATATCCTGCAATCTCGCTCATTCCGATAAGCCCTTTGCAGCTTTTAAAAACTCATCCACCGCTATGGAACAGCCCTTTGCTTCTGTTCCCTGCACTCTCCCTAATAAAAGAAAACCACCATCCACCTCAACCCCTAAATCTTCTGTTAGGATGGTAGTGACCGAATTAAAATTAGCTAAATCACAATGAACAAGTACTCCCCGCTCGCCCTTTTGGACCTCTTCCCCACTTAAAGGATTAATCACTCTAGTCCTTATCCAATGCGGTCCCGATTTTACAGGAGGAATAGTCTCATTACCATCATCATAAAATTGGGTGCTTAGCTCTGTCATCCCATACATATTGATGCACTCAGACCGTTCTACACCTAAGTGAGTGGAAAGCAAATGATAGAATTCATCCAAACCCAATTCCTTTGATTGATTTTTATATCCTCCCGTATCAAGGATTTTACTTCCCTTTGGTAAACTGAAGGTCTTTCCCATTCGTTCTAATTCTTCAATCATATGTACGAAACTAAAACTCGCGCCTACAAGGGCATAAGGCTCCCCTGTTTTTTCCGCATGTTCAAGGTCCTCCAGCAAGCGGTCCATATCAATTCCACCTTCATTTAATAGATAGTGGCTATCCTTCGTACCGAATTCACGCATTCCAAGACCCAAGTAGCGAGCTAATGAAGAGTTAGGCATTTCTATTTCGGTTGGAAAAAGAATCCCCATGCGGATTTTCTCCGTTTCCTTCATAAATCTTTTCCTGAAATTTAAAATCATGGACTCATCAAACACTTCCAAAGTGGGATGATAATGTTTGCCCTTAATTCCTTTTGTAGTTCCGCTCGTCATGAAAACCGCTTCTGTTTCAGAGGGATCTATGGAGCTTAGCGTGACCTCTTTAAAAGCATTAATCGGAACGGCCGGAATATCCCTCCAAGTCTTGACTACGCTTGGTGTCTTTCCTTTTTGAAAACAAAAGGTTCGATAGGGAAGATTATGATGGTATTGATAAGAAAATAATTGTAAGGCCTGTTCATTGAATGCCTCGTCTGATGTAACTTCATTCTGCATAAAGCGAACAATATTAGTGGTTATGACTTGCTGTTGATTCATCTCGAATCCATCCTTTCATAGAAAATAAAAAAGCACTTTGCGTAAGCAAAGTGCATAGTGGTCCTCTAGTCACAATCCCTACGCTGGCATTACCCAACAGGTTCAAACGGTCTACAACAGTTAGTCATACTCTCAGCCTGATTCCACAGACTCCCGTAACATTAAATTTTATTCAAGTCTATTCCTTCTGCCTAAAAAATGCAACTCCATTTTAAACTACCGTTAAATACACTAAATCATAGATCCATATTTCATTAAAAGGAATGAACAAGATCATCTCCATCGATTTTCTCAATTTTTCATTTTTCATGAAGGCATATAATTCTTTAAATAATGAATATAAAAGAAATACCATTCTAAACTCTAAAGTAAAAGCTATGTGCTTGTCTGCTGGATATAAGTTAGGGTAAAGAACTTAAAAAACACAGCTACTTTTGGATTGAATATGTTTGCAAGAAATCCTTCTTTAGTATAATTATTATCGATGACCATCAGCTTTTCCGTGAAGGCGTAAAGCACATATACTTTTTTATTGAGCTAACGGGGCAGCATTCCTATAATAAAGAAAATGAGATTTGAGCGTATAAAAAACCTTGGTATGAAAGTGAGACTGACCAGCTAAAGGGAAAAATAAAGGCTGTCAAGAAGAAGATTCCCCACAGCCTTTACCTATTATTTAGTAAAAATTTCAATAAGTTCGTTAACCCCTAAATAGGCGAACATGATGAGACAAGCTGTTAATACCAAATTAGGAACAGCTTTGTTCCTAAACTCTTTATCAACCTTTTTCGAATTTAATAGTAAAATCAAGGAGATCGCCAGGAATGGCATAAATAATGCTCCTAAAGCTCCATATATGATGATTAACTCGACGGGTTTTCCGAAATAAAACAAAATCATCGGAGGGAATGTTAGCCAGGCTAGATAGGCACGATAAGCAGGTTCCGTTTCTGATACAGCCTGTTTCCCTGGAGCCTTTTTCTTGCGTATCGTTTTGACAAAGTCAGCGAAAAGATACGGAACCCCATTCCAAACTCCAAGTAAGGAAGAGAAAGCTGCAGACCAAAATGCAATTAAGAATAACCAGCGCATGGGTGTGCCAAACTCCGCCCCAAGCATTTCGGCAAGTTTGATAAGCCCTTGATCATCACGGATGCTGACACCTGTACCCGCAAGAAATTGAGCACCGATTATCAATGCAGCCAATGTAAAGATAGCTGTTAATGTATAGGCAACCTTGGTATCTGTTCTCATCATGGAAATCCAACCTTTTCCACTCCAGCTTTTTTCACTTAACCAATAACCATAGGAAGCCATTGTGATTGTTCCACCAACTCCACCAATCAAGCCTAGCATTAAAATGAATGAGCCTTCTGGAACTCTAGGAACGAATCCGATTGCGAAATCTCCTAAGCTAGGTAGGAAAAGAAGCGCTGTACCGATAATCGTTACAAACATAACACCTATTAAAACTGTCATTACACGTTCAAACAGAAGATAACGGCCTGTCCAAACGAGACCGAAGCCTAGAATCGAATGGACGATAGCCCAAGCCCAAAGCGGCATGATTGGAAACATGGCGTGCATGGCCAATGCTGAAGTCGATGCTGCAGCTGCTCCATAGATAAATCCCCAAATGACTGAATAGATACCAAAATAACCTGTTGCCCATTTCCCTAATGAATGCCAGCCATCAATCATGGTTTGTCCGGTTGCCAAATACCAGCGTCCTACACCTTCATTTAAAAAGTATTTCAAAATTGCACCGACAATAATGGCCCATACAAAGGTCATTCCAAAAGAAGTTCCAATAACGATAGATGTTATCAAATCAGCAGTTCCTACACCTGTGGCAGCGACAACTATACCCGGTCCAACCTGTCTTAGTTTTTCCCCCATCGTAGCTGGTGGAATTTTGAACTGTGGCTTATTAAGTTCTGTCTTCATGTAATACCTCCTCAGATGGTAAATGTCCCAAATATAAATTAATTTTATGTAGTTCATTATTTAGAATCGTCTTAGGCTAATTCTAATAAAATAGCCATGCCCTGACCTCCGCCAATACATAGAGTCGCTATCCCGTATCTTTCTTGTCGTTTTTGCATTTCATGAATTAATTTTGTTATGATTATCGCTCCAGTTGCCCCTAATGGATGACCTAATGCGATAGCCCCACCATTGACATTGATTTTATCCGGATCCAGCTTCGCTTCACGTATCACGGCAAGTGATTGCGAAGCGAAAGCCTCATTCAATTCAAACAGCCCAATATCCTCAACCTTCAGACCAGTCTTTTTCAAAAGATTTTCAATTGCGGGAACTGGACCGATTCCCATATATCGTGGATCGACACCAGCTGTAGACCAGTTAACGATTTTGGCAATGGGTTTGACACCTATGTTAGAAGCCTTTTCTCGAGTCATTAAAACTAAGGAACTCGCTCCATCATTACGGCCACAGGCATTACCCGCTGTGACAGTTCCATCCTTTTTAAAGACTGGTTTCAATTGAGTTAATTTTTCTAAGGTTGTGTCTCTTGGGTGCTCGTCTATTTGGAAAATCGATGTGTTTTTTCTAGTTTTTATTTCAATCGGAACTATTTGCGATTTGAAGGATTCAGACTCAATTGCTAATTTTGCCCGATTCTGGCTTTCCAAAGCAAATGCATCCTGATCTTCACGGGAAATATTATATGTTACCGCAACGTTCTCAGCCGTAACCCCCATACCTAAGTCTTTACCATAAACTTCGATTGGCTGCTGGCCATTTTCCAGATTAGAATCAACAAGGTAAGGATTTCCTTCTCCATATCGTGAATTTCTTAAATAAATGGGGGCTCTGCTCATATTTTCCGCTCCGCCGGCAACGACAATATCACCCGGATTAAATGCTAAGTGCTGAACCCCCGATACAACAGCCTGAATGCCTGAAGCACATAGTCGGTTTACTGTGAAAGCAGAGGCCTCCTGGGGAATACCAGCTCTTAATGCAGCAACACGTGCTAGATTAGATGATTCAGTGGACTGCCGTACCTCACCAAAAATTACTTCATTGATCTGCTCAGGTGCTAGCCCTGCACGTTCAATCGCATCTTTAATGGTTGTTGCAGCTAGATTTCCAGCAGGTACATCTTTTAATCGTCCGCCAAATCTACCAATGGCTGTACGGTTTGCGCTAACAATTACAAATTCATGATCCATTATAATACCTCCGGATTTTTAAATTCATTCAACTGAATACGCTTTCAAATTTGGTGAAATTATAAAATTTGCAGGTGTGATTTCTTTTAATTTCTCTACCGTACACCCCTTGTCTAACTCTTCTAAAACCATTTCATTATCTTTAAATCGAAAAACTGCATATTCAGATATTAATGTCGATACAACACCTTGGGCTGTTAGTGGAATATCGCAGTGATTGACAATTTTCGGATCGCCCTCTTTCGTGCAATGCTGAGTTGCAATGATGACTTCCTTTGCACCCACGACTAGATCCATTGCTCCACCAACTCCTAAAATATCCTTTCCCGGTACAGCCCAGTTTGCTAAATCTCCTGTTTCACTGACTTGAAGGGCTCCTAAAACGACTGTATCAACATGTCCGCCGCGAATCATCGCAAATGATTCGGAGGATGAAAAATAAGCAGCACCTTTTTGTGCGGTGACCGGTAATTTCCCGGCATTTATGATTTCAGGGTCTTCCTTCCCTTTCTCTGGCGAAGGACCTACTCCAAGGAGCCCATTTTCCGTATGAAGGTATACGGATTTATTTTCGGGTATATAGTTAGCAACCAGGGTCGGAATGCCGATTCCTAAATTGACGATTGTTCCCTCTTTTATTTCCATAGCAACCCTTTTGGCTATCATTTCTTTAATAATAAGTGACGACATCTTCGGTCAATTTCTCCTTTCCACTATAAAATCCACGAACAAATGAGGCGTTATGATTTCCTCGGGGGATATCTTGCCCACTTCAACAATCTCCTCCACTTCAACTATAGTTATTTTTGCTGCACTAGCCATATCAGGGTTAAAGTTCCGAGCTGTTTTTGAATAGATTAAATTACCCAACCTATCTGCTTTTTTAGCCTTCACTAAAGCCACATCAGCAAATAACGGTAACTCTAAAACATATTCTTTTCCATTAATCACGCGTGATTCTTTATTTTCTCCTATAAGTGTCCCTGCTGACGTGCGAGTATAAAATCCACCTATACCGGCACCTGCTGCTCGTAACCTTTCGCCTAATGTCCCCTGCGGAACCAGCTCCACTTCCAAAATACCTTGCTTGACGTAACGGACGGCATCCATATTACTCGTAAAATATGAACCTATCCCTTTTTTTATTTTATTTTGGAGTAGAATCTTACCTAGACCTTTTCCTCCTGGTTCCCCTAGGTTATTGCTAATGATTGTTAAATCGGAAACTGGATGTTCAGCCAATGATTCTACCAAGTCAAGAGGGCATCCTACCAACCCAAAACCTCCTACAGCGACGGTGTCTCCATCTTTTATATACGAAACAGCTTCTGATGCAGTAATGATCTTATTCAATGTAGCTTAAAGCCTCCTCTTCCACGTAATGTAATCCCTTACATATACATAAAAAAAATTTAAAATAAGAGTTGTGTAATTCCGATTATACCTGTACACTATACGTACACCTTGTACATATAGTGTACCTTGGGATAATCATAATTATCTTTTGTTAAGAAGTCAACCTAATTGTTTATTTTTTCTAACAATTAGACTGATAATTCACTATAAATTTTCATTATTTTTAGGAGGAAGTTCGTGATGGATAATGAAACGGAACAATCATCTTATTTCGTCCAATCAGTCGCAAAAGGATTTGAAGTGTTAAAAGCTTTTGATTCAAGTTCTGCTAGTCTTTCGCTTCGGGAACTTGCAGAGCGGACAGGCATTAATAAAGCGACAGTTAGACGCTTTGCATTAACCCTTGTCGACCTCGGTTATCTAAGGTTAATAGAAGACAATAGATTTCAACTCAGCCCGAAGGTTTTGGATTTAGCGGTCCATTATTTACAAACATTGAATTTACCGGATCTTGCTCAACCTATCTTGGAATCTATCTCTGCCACTGTAAAGGAATCAACAAACCTGGCCATTCTGGATGGTGCGGAAGTTGTCTATGTTTCCAGAGTGAATGCAGCTAAAAGGATCGTCGGGGCAAACTTGAAGGTCGGTTCAAGATTGCCTTATTATGCAACCTCATTAGGAAAAGCACTTGTTGCCTGGTTACCCGAAAACGAGAGGAAAAAAATTTGGGGAATCACCCATATCGAAGCTTTTACCCAAAATACAATCACTACTTATGAAAAATTCGAGGAAGACTTGGCCATGACCAGGTCACGGGGTTATGCGATAGGTGATGAAGAGCTAGAGGAAGGACTCCGCTCCATTTCAATGCCCATTATCAATTGGCAGGGTACAACGATAGCCGCAGTAAATGTTTCTACCCAGGTCATCCGAACAGATAAAAAGAAATTATTAGAAATCTACTTACCAGCCCTTCAAGAAGGAGTTAAAAAATTAAATCATCAAACGGGATCTAAAAGTTAAAATCAAAAAACACACTTATAAAAATTGAGGCCACTGAAAACTTTCGTTTTTTTAGTGGTACTTGATTTAGTAAAAAAGACGACTCCAATTTATTTTCATAAAATTGGAGTCGTCTTTTTGATCATTAAGGAATTTTTTAGAAACATATACATGAATATCCTATTCATGTATGAATTATGATGCAACTTAAAATAATTTGGGTATAAAATCAAACTCGCTTTGGACAGACTTCACCCCTTGTTGAAGTTGTCCTTTTTTATTTCCCTGTTTACGCCCATCAATGACAGTCCCAGTGTGCCAGATTGGGAAAGAAACGATTTTATATACGTTAAACAAAAAGCCCCTCCCGATAGAGAAGAGCTTTTATGAATAATCATGGGGTATATTCAATTTGCTATGACTTTTTCAAGGTAAGGGGGCCGGGGGCACATCATTAACCATGAAACTGAAAACGCTGCCAAATTGTAATAGTAAACCAAAGTGGCTTTCCTTCCTTATTGAAGAAAATTAACAAATTTAGACACCCCTATTTTATTAAAACGATTGTTTTTCCTGACTAGCCATAAATTTCTTGTTATATCTATTCTGGAAATACCCACTTCCCGCAAAAAGCCTTGCTCCAATTCCCTGGCCACTGTCAACCTTGGCAAAATGCTGATTCCAAGTCCAGCTTCAACCGCACTTTTTATCGCTTGTGTGCTACCAATCTCCATGTAACTTTCTATTTTTTCTAAAACCCCATGCTCCCTTAACATGTTTTCTACTATAAGCCGTGTTCCTGAAATGGATTCACGCCAAATCATTCTTTCATTCCCCAATTCCTCAAGCTGAATTTTTTTTCTGTCTTTCCATGGGTGGTCGGATGGACATACCAATATCAATTCATCCTCGGCGAACTTGTCTACAATAAAATCGCTGTTTTCCACAAGTCCTTCCACCAAGGCCAAATCAATGACATCGTTTGAAAGATCCTCCAGAACCCGTGGGGTATTTTTTATCGTTAATGTCACTTTTATTTCAGGCTGTTGTTTTTTAAATCTCCCAAGCAAGCTCGGCAACAAATACTCACCGATAGTCAAGGACGCCCCTACTATGAGGTTTGCATTGTACTTGCCAGTTGATTGCTGAATCACTTCTTTTGAATGGTTGAAGTCGTTTACAATAGCTTTTGCAAAAGGGTATAACAACTTTCCTGCCTCTGTAACTCTCAGCCTTCCTTCCTCACGGTCGAATAACAATGTGTTATAATAATTTTCCAGTTGATGGATTTGTCTTGTTACAGCGGGTTGAGATAGGAAGCTTAACCTCGCTGCCTGGCTTATGCTTCCTTCATCCACCACTAAACAAAACATTTTTAGATTTTCTAATTTCAAGAAAACGACCTCCATGTTTTTAGATAGTTTATTAAAATGATAGCATCATAAAGGTAAATGGTGAAATGAAAAAAGAGTACTACATCCCTGAATAAGTGAGGCTAATAAATTATTGGCGACATTCTTTATAAAACGGATAAATCTTCTGGGTATAACGATTTGTTATACCCGATGATTTTGTTGCAATTTACCCATTCCTTTTTCTTTGATATGTTAGTAATAAGATTTAAACTTAACGGCAAAGGAAGTGACTGATATCAATGAAAGGACAATGGAAAACTCTATTCCATTTATTTTGGACCTTTTTTAAAATAGCACCTGTCACATTCGGAGGCGGGTTTGCGATGATCCCTTTAATCGAAAAAGAAGTGGTCGAAAAGAGGAAATGGATGAAAAGCGAAGAAGTTACGGATGTTTTTGCGTTATCTCAGTCCGTACCGGGAGCTGTCGCCATTAACTCCGCCACCTTTATCGGCCATCGAATTGCCGGAATGAAGGGGGCAATGGCAGCCATGATCGGTGTTTCATTACCTACCTTTTTAATTGTTCTGCTCCTAGGCATTTTGTATTTTTTCATTCAGGATAATCCGAAGATAGAATCCGCATTCATATCGATCAGAGCTTCGATAGTAGCCATCATCGCCTATGCGGCTATAAAGATAGGAAAAACGGCTGTTGTAGACAAATCAACATTCTGTATTTTACTAGTAGGAATTCCAGTCCTCTTCTTTCTCCACCCTGTGATAGTTATAGTAGCAGGAGCTGTAGCGGGTATTGTGACAATCTCCATTAAGAGAAAATTAGGTTACGATGTCAAGATGGACAGAAAAGATATGGGAAAAGAAGAAAATGATTTCGAACCTTTCATGGGTGCTGGCATATAGGTAAATCTAAAAAAGGGTCTAACTAATTTTCAAGAAAGCGTGTGATAGAATGATGGAATTGTGGGAGTTGTTTAGCACCTTCTTTATTATCGGCTTTGTATCGTTCGGAGGCGGATACGCCATGATTCCCGTAATAGAATCGGAAGTCTCACAGCATGGATGGATGACGACGCAGCAATTTACCGATATAATCGCTATTTCCGGGATGTCCCCAGGACCCGTCACAGCCAATAGTGCCATTCTCGTTGGCTATTCGACTGCTGGATTAGCAGGAGCCATATCATCCGCTCTCGGAATCTTGCTACCTGCTATTATATTCGTGACCGTTATAGCCACCTTCTTCAGCAAATTGAATCATTTTCCAGTTATTCAATCCATGTTTTATGGATTAAGACCCATTGTCACTAGTTTAATCCTCTTTGCAGCAATCAGTTTAGCACTTTCCAATCATATGATAGCCCCGAACTTTTCATGGCATACGATTAGCTTATTACTCGTTTTTGGATTATCGTTATTTGCCCTAATGAAATTACGCTGGCACCCAGCCTATGTAATTATTCTTTCTGGTTTAGTTGGTGTTGTCCTCTATTCATGACAAATGCCTCACGCAAAACCATTATCAATATGGACCGGAATGAAGCACAGTTATTTTGGTTATGAAAAAAATTTGTTTATCATGAATTAAAGAAATATCAAACAGATGAATTGGAATTTTCAGGTCGGTTGAAGACGGCCTTGATTAGTTTAGGACACTTATTCTGAAATAAGAGAAAGGATGACTTCTGAATAATTTTCATGCTTATCTTTTAGTATTTCGATCATACAGAAAACACCCTGTATCCAATGATCCAGGGTGTTTTTTCATTATTATCCTCTTTTTAAGAAGTCCGTTTCTTCGTTTCATCATTTCCCGACTGAAACCGTGGATAACCAATCAAGATGGCCACGACTCCACAAAGTCCAATTAGTATTGGGTAATATGAATACGGCAAGATGCTTATCGGAGAAATCTTTGCTACTCCTGCCGCAACAAGCAGCTGTGCCCCATATGGAATCAACCCTTGGATACAACAGGCAAAAACGTCAAGTAAGCTCGCCGATTTACGCGGATCAATCCCATACTTTTCAGCAATATTTTTGGCAAGTGGCCCGGCAATGATAATCGAAATCGTGTTATTTGCCGTTGAAAGGTTCGTCAAACCAACAAGCCCGGCAATACTGAATTCCGCCCCTTTTTTTGATTTGCTATTTCGGGTCACGAGGTGGAGTAAATAATCGATGCCACCATTATGTTTGATTACAGCAACCATACCTGCAATTAAAATGGCAAGGAAGGATATTTCATACATTCCCGCCATTCCTTCGCCAACTTTTTGAATGACACCCAGCGGTTGATAACTTCCATCAGCCAATCCGATAATTCCGGCAAATACGATTCCGATGGATAGGACCAGGAACACATTGACTCCTGCCAATGCAGTAATCAATACGCAAAGGTATGGAAGAATCTTCACCCAATTATAGGAATTTTGGGTGATGTCGGCTTGTTCACCCATCGTTAATATTCCTAGGATAGCACATGTGATGATGGCCGCAGGTAAAACGATGAAAAAATTCACTTTAAACTTATCCTTCATTTTCGTTCCCTGTGTTCGAACTGCAGCGATTGTGGTATCTGAAATGAAGGATAGGTTATCACCAAACATCGCACCACCAATAACGGCCGCCATTGAAAGGGCAAGCGAAATATCGGTTTGCTCGCTAATTCCCACCCCGATAGGTGCTAGTGCTACAATCGTTCCCATGCTCGTTCCCATAGATAGAGAAATAAAACAAGCGATAATGAATATCCCTACCATTAAAAGATTTTGGGGAAAAACCGCTAAGGCAAGATTAACCGTTGATTCAACTGCTCCCATGCCATTTGCAACTTCGGCAAAAGCGCCGGCTAAAAGGAAAATGATAACCATTAACATAATATTGGCGTCCCCTGCACCTTTACAGAAAATATCAACCTTTTGATTGAAACTTTCTTTCCGATTCATTGCCAATGCAGCTGCTGATGCAATAGAAATCGCTACAATTACCGGAAATGAATAAAAATCTTTAGTGACGATTCCGGACCCTATAAATAAAATTAAAAATACGACAAATGGAATCAATGCCCATGGATTCCCTTTATTGTTTGCACTCATGATGTACACCTCTTTTTATTTTTCCCATGACATGTGTCATAGCTTTTATTCTTTTAACGGTTTTCGCAAATAACACCAATTTGAACTTGATTCTCCAGTCATGGAGCTATAGCTAAAAAAACTGTCAGCATAAAAAAGACCCCTTCTATTAAACAACAAGAAGAGGTCTTTTAATTTATAAAAAACACCCTCCTTATCTTTCAGGCGAAAATCAGCCTGCTGGATTTGGCACAGCACTCCTATTAAGTCCGCTGCCGAGACATCTTCGGGCCAGTCCCTCCGTCTCTCTTGATAAGAAGATCAAAATTATATAATTTATCAAATATTACGATGCCTGTCAGAAAAGTACCAGGCTGGAAACTTGCTGAAACCATCTGAGTTTGTGAAAGTGACATCGAAGTCATTTTGAAAAGCAAATATAAGAGTACAGCATTTTGTCTATTTTCGCAAGGCTTAGTTTTAAAGTATTCACATGCACTTCTTACTGATTAATAAGAGATCTTGACATGTGCAGTTAATCAGTACAATGAGTCTTCTATGATATTTATCGGGACAGAATTAATATAAAAAGAGGTCTAATGACCTCTCAGCAAATTTGTTGTATTAGGTCAGGTGAATTTTTTTTAGTCGAGTTCACATCAGTCGATACCTCAAAAGCTTCCATTTGTTCCGAATCGAATGACTTTAAATACTGCTGCAGATATGCAGGATCATTAATGGATGGATTCAACCAATCTTTTTCATCTTCTGGTTTAAGGATGACAGGCATACGATCATGAATGCTGGTCATCAGCTCATTAGGAACGGTTGTTATAACGGAGCACGTGTAGATGCTGAGGCCTTCAGGGGATTTCCAGGATTCCCATATACCGGCCATTCCAAATGGAGCATGATTCTTCAGTTTTATTCGCATCGGTATTTTTCTTTCTGGTGTCTTCTTCCATTCATAAAATGAGTCAGCGATTATCAAGCACCTCTTCTTCTTATACGCATTCTTGAAGCTTGCTTTCTCTGCAATGGTTTCCGCTCTGGCATTGATCATTTTATAGCCCACTTTTTCGTCTTTTGCCCAGAAAGGAATGAGTCCCCACCGAAGATATCCAAGTCGGTTCATTGCCCCGTCATTAATGACGGATAGCACGGATTGGGAGGGAGCAATATTGTAGCTGAATTGGTATTCCTCATCAAATGATCCTTGAATATCAAACCGATCTTTTATTTCTTCAATGTCAGTGAAAAGGGTGAAACGACCACACATAATATCGCCTACCGTATTAAGATTTATTACAGTGTAACAAATGGAACGGGAAGGCACAAATCAGCGTTCTAAAATCCTGATGTCGGTAAATGGTTGATTAAATAATTCGCTGGAAATCAAAAGGGTGCCAAGGACTTCTCTTTCATCTTCAGCTTTAATGATTTCCGACAAAATTAAGGTACTGCCGTTCCTTACCGTTACTTTATATTCATTCATTGAATCCCCCCCAAAAGGCTAGATGGTTGTTATTATAAACTAAAAACCCACAAGTATCAGTATTGAACTCTGGCAGAGTCATGGTTAATCTTCTAATGAAGAGGCCGCATGGAGGTTCCTTTACACTTTAAAGGGTTAGTCGAACAATGCCCGGGACCATAAATCCTTGATAGGCGGCAATCGAGTAGGAGGAGGCGC